>CAYJTX010000264.1:0-5543 GCA_964372615.1 uncultured Bacteriovoracaceae bacterium
GCAGGCGCCCTTGGACATCGGCTCGCGCGTCGCGCGGTCGCGCACCAGCTCGATACCGAGAAAGAGACCAGAGCCACGCACCTCGCCGATGAACGGGAAGCGCTCCGCGAGCGGGCGGAGCGCGGCGAGAAAGTGCTCACCGACGGTCCGCGAATTCTCCACGAGCCTCTCCTCGTCGATGATCCGAAGTGCAGCCGCCGCGGCGGCGGCCCCGAGCGGGTTTCCGCCGTAGGACGACGAACCCGATGGGTTCGATCAGGGTTTCGCCGTGACGATGTCGGGCTCGATGCCCGCGTGCTCGACGCCCCAGTAGCAGCCGGTGCGGCCGAAGCCGGTGATCATCTCATCATCGGCGATGAGAAGCGCGCCGAGCTCGCGCGCCATCTCCTTCACGGCGGGTAGACGATCCCGGCGGCCACGAGCGCGTATCGCGCGGCCTGCGCAAGCTGGGGCCGCTCGCGCGCAGAAGAGTCCGACCCGTCCACTTCAGGGCCCCCTAGCGCAGCTTCACCGGGTGGTGAGCGGCGCATCGTCATCAGAAGCCGGGGACTCATCCCCCAGGGCCAGTTCGGCGGCCAGCCGGCGGGCCGCGAGATCCCGCTCCCGCACGCGCATGGCACGCGCCACCGACCAGAGGCGCTCGATCGCCGAAGCGTTCGAAAGGACCGCCACAAGGCAGAGCGCCATGACCATCGGATGGCCGATCGGAATTCCGAACTCCCGATGCGTCTCCCACCACGGAATCGTGATCGGCGAGAGGACCGCGCCCAAGATGAGATAGAGGGCCCGCTCCGGGCGCCTCATGCTCCCCCTGGGTGGGTCGACCCCGAGCGCTTCGGCCAGCGCGGTCGAGTAGCTCACCATGAAACAGCCCACCAGCGCGAGAAGCGCGATGATCTGAAGGATGGGGATCGGACGATAATAAACAATCAGGCCCCCGAGGAAGAGAAACTCCACGTAGCGATCGATCGCGCAGTCGAGCACCTCGCCCGCGTCAGAGGCGAGGCCCGTCAACCGGGCGACGATCCCGTCCAATGAATCCAGGAGTGCCGAGACCGTCGCGAAAACGGCGCCGAAGCCGAAGTGCCCGACCGCCAGGCACGCGCCGGCGAGAACTCCAAATACAAGGGAGGCCCATGAAAGCTTGTTCGGCGTGACATGAAATGCGACCAGCACCCGCGCGACGGGCTGCAGGGTCCAGTACGCCATTTCCATCAAGCTCTTGTGCAGGAGAGGGCTGCCGCCTTGACGATTCACACGGTCGAACCGCGCGCGCCCCTTGAGGGCAACGCGAACCAGATACGCCATTCCGACCAGGGCAGTAATCCCGACAAGAACCAGCGAGTATACCCAGTCGAAGCTCCCGTTCCAAAACGCCATCATCGTCGCGAGATCCTCAAGGACTTCAGCTTACCCCAGGTCTCCGATTTTTTCACTTCGCGATTGACGTGTTGAGCCGAAAATCACGCCTCGCCCTCGTCCACCCCGTAGTAGGTCAGCCCGAGATGGTTGATCAGCTCCTCGTTCGTGAAGAAGCGCAGGGTATTTTCGAGCTTGAGGAGCTGGACCGAGAGGTCGTGCTCCGGACTGAGGCCCGGCTTGACGACGGGCGCCTTGTAGTAAAACGAGAGCCACTCCTGAATGCCCCGCATGCCCGCGCGGGCCGCCAGATCGCTGAAGAGCGCAAGGTCGAGCACGATCGGCGCCGCCAGGATCGAGTCGCGGCACAGGAAGTTGATCTTGATCTGCATCGGATAGCCGAGCCAGCCGAAGATATCGATGTTGTCCCAGCCCTCTTTGTTGTCGCCGCGCGGGGGGTAGTAGTTGATGCGAACGACGTGGTGGATCTTGTCGTAGAGATCCGGGTAGCGTTCCGCCGAGAAAATGTCGGTCAGCACCCCGCTCTTGGTCACTTCCTTGGACTTGAACGAGCCCGGATCGTCGAGGACCTCTCCGTCCCGGTTGCCGAGAATATTCGTCGAGTACCAGCCGGCGACTCCGAGCTGCCGATTGCGAAGGCCGGGCGCGACGACCGTCTTCATGAGAGTCTGCCCTGTCTTGAAATCGGAGCCCGAGATCGGCACGCCCATCTCCTGGGAGAGCTCCTGAAGCGCGGGCATCTCGACCGAGACGTTCGGGGAACCGTTCGCGTACGGGACGCGCTCCTTGAGAGCCGCGTAGGTGTAAATCTGGGAGGGGGAGATCGAAGGGTCGCTCGACTTCAGTCCCTCCTCGAAGGCCCGGAGCGACTGCTGAACCTTCGTGGCCGGGGTGTAAACCTCGGTCGAGGCGCACCAGACCATCACGGCTCGCTCACAGCCGTTCGCCTTCAGGAACCCGCGGATATCTTCGCGGAGCTGCTCGGCGAGATCCAGCTTGGTCTTGCCCTTCTTGACGTTCGGACCGTCCAGACGCTTGACGAACTCGCGGTCGAAAACCGCCGGCATCGGGCGGATCGCCGAAAGCGGCTCGCGCAGCGTTTCGACCAGCTCCTTGTCGAGCACCTGCGCGTGCTTCGCCGCCTCGTACGCGTTCTCCGGAAAAAGATCCCAGCCACCGAAAACCAGCTGGTCGAGCGACGCGAGCGGAACCAGCTCGTTCACCTTCTTGTAGCGGTTCTCGGTGCGCTTCCCGAGCCGGACCTGACCCATCTGCGTGTAGGAGCCGATGGGCTTCGCAATGCCTCTCTTGATCGCCTCGACACCCGCGTAAAAGGTGGTCGCGACCGCGCCCATTCCCGGCGTCAGCACCGCGAGCTTTCCTTTCGCAGGAGAGATGTTGAGAGCCTTCTTTGAGCTCTGGGAGCTCTGGGACGCGGATGGCGATTTCGGTGTCATGTTGGCCGTTTTAGTCCACCTTTTCTGGGGTGGCAACGGCGTCGTTTGATGCGATATGCCATAGCGCATCCGCGCTCCGGGCTGATAGCCTGAACTCAAGGCATGGGGAAACGATCCTGGGGTACTGCTGCCTTTGGAGGCCTTTTTCTCGTCTTTTTCATACGCTGCCTCGCTCATGCGATGTGGAGAGACGAGCTGCAGGCCTGGCTCATCGTACGAGCGAGCGACTCCTTTCCGTCTCTCCTCGCGAACCTGCGATACGAGTCCCATCCCTTGCTCTGGTACCTGCTGCTCTGGCCGTTCGCCTCGGTCCTGGCCGACCCGGCCGCCATGCAGCTCGTGACCTCCAGCCTCGCGGCGACCACGGCCTGGATCCTCCTCTTCCGTTCCCCATTCCCGCGATACCAGCGCGGGCTCCTGGCGCTGGGCTACTTCTTCTTCTTCGAATATGCGGTCGTGAGCAGAAGCTACGTCCTGGGCTCACTGCTCACCGTGCTGGCCCTGGATCAGCTCACCCGCGGTCGGCGAGGTTTTCCACATTTCGTCGCCTCGCTCTGCCTCCTCGGTCACACCAGCGTTTTCGGAATGATCCTCTCCTCGGGCCTGGCTCTGGCCAGCTTGATCCTGCGATCGACGAATGGGCGACCGCTCATGGTCGGCGCCGCGGCCTACGTGGCTTCGACCGCGCTTGCGGTGCTCTCGATCCGTGAGGCGGCTGACGGAGTGTTCGCCGCAGGTTGGAACCTCACCTGGAATACAGCGCGTGCACTCAAAATCGCCTCGACGGTCTGGAGAGCGTACGTGCCGATCCCGCCTCTGACGGGAGACTACGGCTGGTGGAACATCTCGTTTACGGACTTCCTCGACAGCCCGATCAAGAACGGAGTGGTGACAGGATTCACTGGAATCCTGGGATTGATTTTCTATTCCCTTCGCGCCCGCCTCGCTGCGCTCACGGCCGTCGCAGTACCGACGCTCGGCCTGCTCGTGTTCTTCTACATAAAGGTCGCCGGAGCTTCGCGCTATAACGGACATCTCTTTCTCGCCCTGGTATCCGGCGCGTGGATTGCGGCCGCATCGAAGGCCGGATCGCCGAGCCCGTTCCGCCAGCTCTGGATCGCGCTCCTCCCCATCCAGGCCGCAGGGGGTCTCCTGGCTTCGGTTCACGACCTCCGTTGGCCATGGACAGCGGGCCGCGAAACGGCGCGGTTTCTGGAAGAACGGGGCCTCGCGTCGCGTCCGATCGTCGCCTATCCCGATTTCATCGGAACGACTCTTTCCGGCTACCTGAATCGCTCGATCCTCAATTTTGAATCGGGTGTGCCCGGAACCTTCGTGGTGTGGAGCACCCGCAGGAAGCCGATCCATCCCGATGAAGCCCTCGAGCACCTTCAGGCCATGCGAGCGAAACCCGGAGAGCCGTTCCTGGCAGTCCTGAACTTCGCTTTTTACGCCCCCCCGGGGGGCTTCAAGGAACTCAAGAGGAGCCCTCACGGCTTCACTGAAGCTGAGGCGATGGTCGTCTATGAAGTCGACAGAAAACCTGCGCGTTAGGCTCACACCCGGTGCAGCGGGGATCGCGCTCTTCGCGGTGTTTCTCGTTCGCGCGCTCGCCCACGCGATGTGGCGTGACGAGCTCCAGGCATGGCTGATCGCCTGCGGGAGCGAGTCGCTGCCCGCGCTGGTTCAGAACGCCCGCTACGAGGGCCATCCCCTGCTCTGGTACGTGCTCCTTTTCTTCGTGTCACGTTTCACGCACGAACCCTGGGCACTGCAGGCGCTTGGCGCCGTCTTCGCCTCAGCGACCCTCTGGCTGATCATTTTCAAAGCTCCGTTCGATCGCAACCAGAAATGGCTGCTCGCGCTCGGATACTTCCTTTCCTACGAGTACGGAGTCCTCAGCCGACACTACTCCCCTGAGATCCTGCTTCTCGTCCTGGCCTGCTTGCTACTGGAGAGACGGTCGCTCTGGCGATTCGTCGGGGCGATCTCGCTGCTCGCGCATACCTGCGCCTTCGGGCTGATCCTCTCGGCCGCGCTCGGAATGGCCGGACTCGTGCACCTCCGCCCTCCCCTGAAAACCGCGCTCGCGGCCACCGCGGCCTGCCTCGGCTCGGCGCTCCTCGCGGCCCGCCCGCGCCCGGGGGGCGTCAGCACTTCAAGTCTTCAGCCGTATCTGGGTAGCCACCCTGATCGCGCAGGCAGCCGCCGGGCTCCATGCCGCGGCTCTCGATCTGCTTCAGCCGATCTCCTCCGGAAGGGCGGCGGCGCGATTCCTCAGGGATCGGGGCCTGGGCGATCGCGAGATCGTCTCGTTTCCGGGGTCCGTCGGGACCACGCTTTCGGGCTACCTCGGCCATCCCATTCGCTCGCTGGAGGGAGGCCGACCCCAGACCTACGTTCACTACTCCCAGGACTGGCCCATGCTTTCGTCCGACGAAGCGCTCAGGCGAATTGACGCGTTTCGATGGGACCGTCGCGAACCCTTCCTACTCGCGCTCAGCTTCGAGGTTCAGCCCCCGCCCACGGGGTGGAAGCCGCTCGCGGCATTCGACTACGGCCACTGGATGCAAGAGGCACAGTACCTCTATGAGGTTGCTCCGCCCTGAGCGTGATCGAGGTTCAACGACTTCCGGGACGAAAAGTTGCGCGAGACCTAGACTGGCGACTCCGCAGAAAGCGGCATCTCACGGCAGCCCTCTCGCG
>CAYJTX010000265.1:0-5539 GCA_964372615.1 uncultured Bacteriovoracaceae bacterium
CAAAGCGAGGGTATGTCGTGTCCACGGACGGCCCCCGCGAGCGAGGAAGGACGGTCCCAGCTCCCAAGCGCCTTCTTTAGAACCCTGCTCAGCCATGCGCGCTTTCACCACTCTGCTAGAACGAGATCCGCACGACGGCCAGCTCGCGGTAGGGCACCGCCTCGACGCGCTTTCTCAGAAGAGTTTCGACTCTCTTGAGATCAGCGGCCCGGCCGGTCCCGCCCGTGGTGAGGCAGTGGAGGCCCGAGGCGATGTCTTCGGGAGGGCCCTCGAGCCAGGCGGTCACGAATCCTTTGGCCGAGCGCCCCGCGCGGAACGCGCGATCGTGCCAGATCAGGCAGGCGCTTTCGCCGGGACGCAGCGGGTAGGCAGGCGATCCCCAGGGTCGACCGATGAAGGGCTGGCCGGTAATGGCGTAGACGTCCAGCTCCCGAACGCCGGGGCATGCCCCCTTGCGGAACTCGACGTGATTCATGAGCACGGGATCGCCGTTTCGACGAAGGACTTCGAAGACCTCCGAGCATCCGAGCTCTGCAGCCAGCTGCGAGGCGGGCTGGGGCCAGCCGTAATCCGCCCAGAGCAGCAGAAAGAACGCCGAGGCCGCCGCCGTGCGTGTGCGGAGCGAGAGCCGCGGAAGGTAGGAAGCGAGCGCGCGGGAAACCCAGAGCGCCGAAACGCAAAGGACCGGCATCATGATTCGGGCGTATGAGCGGATGAAGGGCGCGATCTTATGAAGCACCTGGTTCTTGAACCACGGCGTTTCCTGAAGCCCGACCAGGTGGAAACCCCAGAAGGCCGCGCAGAAGAGCCCGAGGTAGGCGAGCCTGCGCCGGGTCCGGGCCCGCCAGGCGGCGATCGCGAGGGCCACCGTCAGCGCGAGGAGCGCGAGCTTGGGAAGGGGGGCGTAGAAATTTTCGCCGTCGGTCGCCTGCTTGGCGGGCGACTTTCCGAGGTATGCCTCCGCGAAGGCGGCCCACGGGCTGTGAGGGCCCCCTCGGATCAGGTTTCGCATGCGGCTGGAGAAGATATGGAGGTCCAGCAGCGGGCGCTCGGTCACCGAGCTGGCGCGCGCGATGGCGGACGGGCCTCCCATTCCATGTGCGCTCCAGGCGGCCGATACCGCGTAGCCCAAGCCCGCCGCGAGCGCGAGCGGGAGGAGCGCCTGCGCTCCCGGGAGCAAGGTCCGTCTCGCGCAGGCTCGCAAACCGACGTAGAGCGCCCAGAACCCGACCAGGAGAATGGCGAAAAACCCGTAGTAGACGCTCTGGGACAGGAGCAGGGCGTGCGCGAGCGCGAAGACCCACGCGGACGCGCGCCTGCGCCCCGTGAAGTGATCCCACCAGAGGAGCGTGACCCAGAGCAGTGGGGGGATCCAGCTGAGGTGCCAATGAGAAGTCGAACGGGCGAAGGTCCACGGGTTCCAGCAGAGGAGCGCGAACCCGGCGGCGGCGGCCGCGGCGGATCGGGCGGCGAACCGGCGCCAGAAGAGGATCCAGCAAAAGGCGATGTTGAGGAGGTTCGTGCCGGCGACTCCCGCCCACATTCCCGTGACCGGGTCGCCCGCGAGCGCGACGAAGGGAAAGAGCACTCCGCGAAGCAGGGGTTCGGAAAAGAACTCGGGCAGGGCCGCCTTGGCGACACCGGTCGGGAAGTCGAATTCGGTCACGGTTTCAGGAATGCCCCAGGGATACTTGAGAAGGAGCCGCCCGATGGTGGCGCCGCTGTAGAAATCCGACCCGATGACGCCGACCTGGCCGCCCGAAAATACGCCGAGCTCCCGAAGGCGGTCCCAGGCGAGCGCGAAAGGAAGCGCATGCCAGAGCCATCTGAGCCGTCCCGCAAGCGAGCGCCGCACGACCCCAACTCATCAGAAGCGGGCTCCGATGGCAATCAGTCGCCGAAGTCGACCAGGGACGCGATCCGGGCCTCAACACTCAGGAGTTTCCCCTTTCGGGGGGGGCTTCTGGGTCGGAGCAAGTAGGCTTTCCGGATCGCGTCCCGAAAGACCGAGACCAGGTTCGCCACCGACGGATCATCGTCCAGGACCAGGAAGAACTGTCCATAGTAGGGGACTCCGTCCTTGCGCGCCAGCAGGCGCTTCTCGATCTGCTGTGAGGACCATGCGGCCTTCTCGGGAGTGACCGACGCGACAGGGGCGAAGAGATCGGACTTGAAATGGGGGCTCGAGTAAGTTCCGTCGCGGCGGCGTTCGACGAGTTTCTGCTGCAGGAGCAGGTCGAGCGCGAGGGATTGCTCCGTTTCGCTGTGCCCGAGCCTGCGGCCGATCGATCCGGCCGTCTCGCGTCGTCCCGAATGAAGAAGGTAATGAAAGGTCCAGAAGGCGGCCGGGTTCGAGGCGAGGGCCGTGGCCTGCTCGAGGCTCATGGTCGGCACTGCCGAAAGGAGCCTGCGGCCTGCTTCCGCGGTGAAGTCGGCGGGCCCATCGGCGGGCTCTCGGGTGCTTGTCGCTTCGAGAACGGGATCGAAGAGAGGGCCCCCTCCGGCCTGCGCCAGGAGGTAGGCCTTGAGCAGCTCCTTTCTCTCGGGAACGAAGGCCGGGCCCGAGAGGCCGAGCGTTTCGAAGATCCGGGTCAGAACCGCGGGCGACGGGAGCCTCACGCCGCGTTCGAGGTAGAGGTAGCAGGCATAGGTGAAGTCGAGCTTCCTGACGCCGCCGTTCTTGTGGAAGAAAGCGTATGCGGTCGGAAACCCGCGCTCGGCGCGCATTCGCGCGAGAGCCTCTCCGAACGCTCGCCGGGCCGCGGTCCCTGTTTTCCTGGTCTTCATCGGGCCTTCATCGATCCTGAAGCCAGAATAATCCGGCTCGCGGGGTTGCGCCCGGGCGATTTTCGCGATTAGACCGACGGACGCATGATCGACTTCGACGAGGTTCCCTCCGCCACCGACCCCGAGGAAGTGCGACGCATAGCGTTAATCGCGGCCCGAGGGGGATCGGACCGCCCGAAGCGTTCTCCTGGAGGATCCGCGGGTGACGCGGGTTACCTGCGCGGCCTGAATCCCCCTCAGCGGGAAGCCGTCACGACGACCGAGGGGCCTCTGATCGTTCTGGCCGGCGCGGGATCGGGCAAAACAAGGATGCTCACCTCGCGCATCGCCTACCTGATCGACGCCCGCGACGTGCCAGGTCATCAAGTACTCGCTGTCACGTTCACGAACAAGGCGGCGGGCGAGATGCGCGAGCGGGTGGAGCGCGGCCTGGAGGGCGGCGAAGCGTTCGGCTCTCCCGAGATCGGCACGTTCCACTCGATCTGCGTGAGGTGGCTCAGGCGAGAGGCGGGGAAGACCCCTTTCACGCAGCCCTTCGTCATCTACGACGACGCCGACCAGCTCTCGCTCGTGAAGTCGGTCGTCGCGAAGCTCGACATCGACGACAAGGCGTTCAGCCCGAAGGGGTTTCAGCACGCGATCAATCGCCTGAAATGCGACGCGGTCGAGCCGAAGGATCTCGAACCCTCTCCCCACGACGTGTTCGAGAAGAAGCTCAAGGCCGTCTACGAGCAGTACCAGAAGGATCTTTTCGCCAACAGCGCGCTCGATTTCGGCGAGATCATTTGCATGACGTACCGGCTGCTCCGGGACGACGAGGTCCTTCGCAGGAAGTACCAGCAGCGCTACCGCTACGTGCACGTCGACGAGTACCAGGACACGAACCGGGCACAGTACCTGCTGCTCTCGATGCTCGCTGGGCCCGCGCACGGGGGGCACGGCAATATCTGCGTGGTGGGCGACGAGGATCAGTCCATCTACAAGTGGCGGGGCGCGGACATCCGCAATATCATGGATTTCGAGAGCGAGTATCCGGGCGCCCGCGTGGTGAAGCTCGAGGAGAACTACCGCTCCACCCGGGCGATCATCACGGCGGCGGCGTCCGTGATCCGCAACAACCGCGAGCGGAGGGACAAGACGCTCTGGACGCAGAACGCGCAGGGGCTGCCGCTCGTGAGCGCGCGCCTTCCCGACGAGCGCGCCGAGGCCGAGTGGGTCGTCGGCGAGCTCAAGCGACAGGCGGAGGGCGACGGGCGTTCGTTCCCGGAGTTCGCGGTCTTCTACCGCACGCATGCGCAGAGCCGGCAGTTCGAAGACGTCCTGCGGCGCGAGAAGATCCCCTACCAGATCGTCGGAGGTTTGAGGTTCTACGACCGCAAGGAGATCAAGGACGTGATCGCGTACTTCCGCGCGATCCTGAATCCGGCGGACTCGATCAGCCTGAAGCGGATCGTGAACGTTCCCGCGCGAGGTATCGGCAAGACCACGCTCGACAGGATCGACCTGCTCCAGCGAAGGCTCGAGGAGGGCGGCGCGCCCGAGTCGACCTTCGTCGCCGCGCTCCGCCTGGCGGCGAAAGGCGAGGGTGAGGTGACCTCCGGCGCCGCCCGGCGCCTCACGCAGTTCGTCGCGCTCCTGGACCGGCTGGATCGCGAGAAGGCGAAGCTCAAGCTCACCGAGCTCTACCACTTGATCCTCGACGAGACCGGGTACGTCCGCGATCTTCGCGCGGAGGCGACGGACGAGTCGCTCTCCCGAATCGAGAACCTCGAGGAGTTCGATACCCTGCTGCAGGAGTTCGAGGAGGACGCGGGCGCCGAAACGCCGGTCGTCGAGCTGCTCCCGCGCTTCATCGAGCAGGCGACGCTCGACACCGAGGTCCAGCGGGAAGGCGAGCCGCTGCCGGGCGCGGGATCGGTGAAGCTCATGACCCTGCACTCCTCCAAGGGGCTCGAGTTTCCGGTCGTCTTCCTGGTGGGAATGGAGGAGGGGCTCTTCCCGTCGGTGCGTCCCTGGGAGGAAGAGAGCGAAAAGGAGATCGAGGAGGAGCGCAGGCTCTGCTACGTCGGGATGACCCGCGCGTGCCAGCGCCTCTTTCTCTCGCACACGCTGATGCGCCGGCTCTGGGGAAACGTGACCTACGCGGAACCTGCGCGGTTCCTGCAGGAAATCCCCTGCGACCTCGTGGAGGTGAAGGACTTCGCGCGCTCGCAGGGTGAGGCTCAGCGGACTTCCAGCTATGAACCTGGGACGACAAGCGCGATGAGCCCGACGGGTGCCGTGGGTCGGCGCCTTCGCCATCCGGAGCACGGGCCCGGAGTCGTCGTCGCGGAGGACGGTGTCGCGGACAGCCGGAAGGTGACTATCCAGTTCTCGTCGGGCGACCAGCGCCGGTTTCTGCTCCGCTTTGTTGAGCCTTATTTCGTTTGAGTTTCAAAGTGACTGAGGCTCGGAGTTATTTTTAGTGTTTTATTCTATTAAGATAGGAGCATAAACTCGCCGGGGTATCCTGTACTTTTATAACTGAGTAATTTAATCTAGAATTAAAGGGTTATAGGGGTAATCAGTCAAATGACCCGGGTCTTTGGGGCAGGAGTAAGACTCTTCTCAGTCTGCGCTGCGCGGGCGCCGCTTGGGATCCTCCTCTGGGCGCTGGTGCACGGGGGCGGACCTCCGGCGGAGTCCGCGACGACCGTTCCCGCGCCGGCTCCCGGAGTGGGTGGAGGAGAGCCGTATCGTCTTTGCCGAAGAA
>CAYJTX010000266.1:0-5527 GCA_964372615.1 uncultured Bacteriovoracaceae bacterium
CTTCCGATCTGTCGCGCTCCTTGAGAAGCTCGGACATCGGTGTCCGCATGAGCAGGAACTTATCCCCCTCGCGTCGAAAGCGATGCGGAAGGGAGATATCCACGTTGACGAGCGATCCCCTCCGACCGGCGCCCGGGGGCAAGAAGTGGCCCAACTTCGGAAAACCGAAAGAAACGGTCAGCGACGCCTGAATCGATGTTCCCGTGATCGCACCCGTGTCGCCGCTCACCCCGGTCGGGATGTCAAGCGCCAACACTTCGCTGGCCCCTGACCCGTTGATCAACTCGACCACGTCGTAGAAGACTCCCTCCAGATTCCCCTTGAGGCCCGTTCCAAGAATTCCGTCGACGATCGTGAACGGGCCGGGAGAGCTGCGAAAAAAAGCCTCCAGGTCGGCCGCGGCCTCCAGATAAGTGAGCTTCGCCTTGATTCGGCGAAGAATCTCGAAGTTCCTGAGCGCGGCTCCAGAAAAGCGCTTCCCCTCCTCCAGATGAAATACCCGAACCCGACGATCCAGGCAGAGGAGCCGACGCGCGACGACGAACGCATCCCCGGCGTTATTGCCTTTCCCGGCGAAGACGAGGATCTCGGTGGTCCGACCGGCCTGCGGATAGTGCTCCAGCAGGATCTGCGTCGCGGCGCGGCCGGCGTTTTCCATCAGCAGCATCGCGTCGATCCCATATTCAGTTTCAGCGATTCGATCCAGCTCGCGCATTTCGTGGCTGGTACAGATTCTCATCGGGATCGGCATTCAGGAGTCTCCTTTCAGGGCATCAGGTCAGGGCGCCTGAATCGCCGCCACCATCTCGCGCACGGCGCGCTCGAGTCCCACGATCGCCGCTCGGCAGACAATGGAGTGGCCAATATTGAACTCCTTCAGCAGAGGAGCCCGATCCCCATGTGTGAGCGCGGCGAGAGACCTGACGTTCTCGTAGTCGAGCCCATGGCCCGCGTTGACAATCAAGCCAAGCTTCCGCCCGAGCGTCGCGGCCCTCCGGATTCGATCCGACTCCCGCACGATCGTCGCAGCCTTCCTGGCACCCGGTCCTCGATGCGTCGACTGTGCGTACCGGCCGGTGTGCAGTTCCACCGCGTCGACCCCCAGCTCGTGGCTGCGCCGGACTGCATCCACCGTGGGCTCGATGAACAGACTGACGCGGATCCCTACCTTCCGAAGTTGCGCGACGGCACCGACAATTCTCCGCGAACCCCGGTTCACGTCCAAACCTCCCTCGGTGGTCAGCTCCTGACGCTTTTCCGGGACAAGGCAGGCCCAATCCGGTCCGATCCGGCACGCAAACCGGACCATCTCTGCCGTAGCAGCCATCTCGAGATTGAGCGGCAGGCGAATCTCACTCCGAAGACGCTTCACATCCGAGTCCTGGATATGCCGCCGATCTTCACGGAGGTGGACTGTGATCTGCTGACCTCCGCCCGCTTCGACCAGCCGGGCCGCTTCCACCAGGTCCGGATAGGGAGTTCCACGAAGCTGACGGAGCGTCGCAACGTGATCAATGTTCACGCCCAGATGAGGCCCCTCAGAGAGCGGGTGGAGCTGTGTCAGTTCCTGGGCTCCTGACTCAGCTCGAGAGCCGAGCGGCTCGCGTGCATACGGCATGGCCTCACTACTTACCTGGAAGCCCGGAACTAGCCAAGATTTCGTTGTATTGCGCTGGCTATCGCCCTTGCGTGGCTCTGGATCAGCTGAAGATCCTCGCCTTCCACCATGACTCGCGCGAGCGGCTCTGTACCCGAATACCGAACGAAGACTCGCCCACGGTCCTTCAGCTTGTCTTCGGCCTCACGAATCGCCTTCGCGACTTCACCCACTTGGTCCAATGGATCCTTCCTGGAAACTCGAACATCTTCACGCACCTGGGGAAAGAGCTTCACAGCTCTCTTGAGCTCCGAAAGCGGCTTTCCCGTTCGCCGCATCGCTTCCAGTACCTTGAGCGCCGCGACAATTCCATCTCCCGTGGTCGACTGATCGAGAAAGATGATGTGCCCAGACTGCTCACCTCCTAGGCGGTAACCGCTCTTCCGCATCGCATCGACGACATAGCGGTCCCCGACCTGCGCCCGAATCATAGATATCCCGTGCTCCTTCAACGAAAGCTCGAGGCCCACGTTGGACATGGGGGTGGTGACGACCGCTAGGGGATTGAGCACTTTTTCGCGAGCCATCTGGATTGCACAGAGACCGATGATCTGGTCGCCGTCGACGATTTCACCGTTCTCGTCCGACAGGATGCACCGGTCCCCATCCCCATCGAGGGCGATCCCGATGTTCGCACGATACTCCACCGCCGCGCCCGCGACGCTCTCGGGGTGAAGAGCTCCGCACTTATCGTTGATGTTCAGGCCGTTCGGGCTCACGCCTTTACGGATGACCTCCGCGCCGAGCTCCTCGAAAACAAGCGGCGCGACCCTGTACGCGGCCCCGTTGGCACAGTCGAGGGCGATGCGGAGACCCAGCAGATCGAGGTCCTTCGGAAAAAACGCCTTGAGAAAAACGATGTAGCGATTGTGGACGTCATCGATCCGGAAGGCCTTGCCGACAAGGTCGGCCGTCGGCCTCTCGCGTTCAAGCAGCTTCGGCTCGAGCACCAGTCGTTCGATCTCGGTTTCGACCTCGTCTGGAAGTTTGTAGCCGTCCGACGAGAATATCTTGATGCCGTTGTCGAAATAGGGATTGTGCGATGCAGAGATCATGATTCCCGCGTCGGCCCGCATGCTCTGGGTCACGAAAGCCACTCCCGGGGTCGAAAGCGGGCCGATCAGAATGACGTCCGCGCCCATGGAGCAGATCCCCGATGCCAGAGCCTGCTCGATCATATAGCCCGAGAGCCGCGTGTCCTTCCCGAGGACAATCTTCGCTCGACGCACGGGGCGGCTCGACTCGAGTGGTTTGAGTCCTATGGGAATCGAAGACCTCTTTTGTCCGAGCCCTTTTTCGCGCAGCACATATGCGACGGAGCGACCCACTGCCATCGCGACTTCTCCCGTCATCGGATGCACATTGGCCATGCCCCTGATGCCGTCCGTGCCGAATATCTTTCCCATCGCTTGCTGTCCCTCTCGAAGTCGCTACTGTATCGTTACGCGAACTCTTTCTGGTATCACCTTCACAAGTCCCACGCTCGCTGGAACCGTAACTTTAACCGTCTCAGTATACTTCCCCTTGTTCTTCGATCTCAGGTCCACGACAGCGAAAATCTGGCTCCCGTCGAGGGCCTTCAGATCCTTGGGCGACGCGCGCACGAGCACCGTGACGGTCTTTTCCTCCAGAACCGCGCGCCCAGCCGCAGGCTCCAGCACTCGCACTTCGACACCCTTGATCCGGAAGTTAGCCGCAAGGGGGCTCACCTCGATCGTTACCCGAGGCAGGGGGCCATCGAGCTGCAGACTCTGACGAGCGAGGTCGAGAGGCACTTCTCGATCCAATTCCTGTCGAAGCGTCGACACGTCAATCGGCATCGTCGAGACCTCCGTAACGCTGTCGACCCGACTCTCCGCCCCCTTGATTCGAACCACCTCGGGCCTCACTTCCGTCCGCCCGAGTCGAAATCCTTCTGGCGGCAGGCCCCGAAGCTCGAGCTTGACGGGGACGTCGCGGCGCTTAAGATACTCAAGTTTTATCAGGATAGCCGCCGGATTGATCGAGAGTACCTTGACGCCGATCGGAACCCGGATGTTGTCGGAAAAGAGGCGGTAGGTCACCAACCCGGGCTTCGCGCCCGCCAGGTTCACTCGAATGGGCTCCTCTCGCCGGTCCAGGATCGCGCGAAGAAACGCCTTTGGCCCCGAAAGTCGAAAGGCGATCTTCTCCGGCAGCTCGTTTGCCGGAATGACGTCCGCGGGCGTGATCACCTCGAGGGGAATCTCCTTTGTCACCTCCACGTTGCGCGAGCCCAGCACGACGACCCAGAGTACGAACGCGATGATGACGGATATCGCCTTCGCCCCCACATTCGCGCCGAAAAGCGAGAGGAACCGATCTCCCACCCCTTAGTCCTCCGCCCGGCCGGCCGAGGAACGATTCTTATCGATCGCCTGAAACCATCCTCGCATTCGGCGAGGTAGCTTGACCTGCCCGCGGGAAATATCAAGGAGTGCCGACAAACTCTGCCTGAGCTCCTGCTCATTCAGATTCGTCGTAATCTTTCCGCCCTTGACGAGGTGGGCTTCACCGGCCTCCTCAGAAACGAGCACCACGATCGCGTCCGTATCCTCGGTCATGCCAAGCGCGGCCCTGTGACGAGTTCCATAGCGCTTATCGATGTTGGGATCCTTCGAAAGCGGCAGGAAGCAGCCCGCCGCGGCGAGCCGCCCTCCAGTCACGATCACCGCGCCGTCATGAATGGGAGAGTTCGGAAGAAAAACCGAGTAAAGAATCTCGGCCTTCACTCGTGCATCCAGTCGGGACCCCGTGTCGATGAAGTTCTTCAGCCCTGTCTCACGCTCGATGACGATCAGCGCGCCGATTCGCTCGGTCGCTAGCCGCGTCGTCGCGCGCGCGATCTCATCGACCATCTCGCGTTCCTCTTCGGCGCTCGCTCCGGAAAAGAACGGATTCTTGCCGACATGGGTGAGCGCCCGACGGAGGTCGTCCTGAAAGAGCACGATCACGATCAGGATCAGGTAGTCGAAAAAATACGACAGCAGCCAATGCGTGGTGAAGAGCTCGAGGGTCGAGGAGAGGAAGAAGCCGATGCCGAGAATGCCGAGTCCCGTCAGCATCTGCATCGCGCGAGTGCCCTTGATCAGGAGCAGCACGCGATAAACGATGAACGCGACAATCCCCACGTCCAGCAGGTCGATCAACCGCATGCTGGACTTCAGATTTGTCAGTAGATCGCTCAAGAGCGACTTTCAGCCAGGGCCGGGCGGCCCTACCCCCGCGCTTACTGCCTAGGCGGGAACAGGCGCCGGCGTGGCTCCTCCTGTCCCTGTTTCGGCGCGGGGCGTGCCCGCGGCTGCCGGGGCCACTTCCCCGGGAGGAGTCCCGGGCTGAACGACCGGCTGTCGCACCACCTTTTCTCCGCGAACGATGGTGTCGACCTCGGCCCCGTCGAGCGTTTCGAACTCGAGAAGAGCCTTCGCCAGCTCGTGAAGTACATCCAGCTTCGTACTGAGAATGTCCACCGCGCGCCTGTAATTACGCTCCACGATGTCGCGTACTTCGCGGTCGATCGTCTGAGCCGTTTGCTCCGAGAAGTCACGGTGCTGTGCGATCTCGCGCCCAAGAAAAATGGCCTCCTGCTTCTGGCCAAAGGTCAGGGGGCCCAGGACGTCGCTCATCCCCCACTCGCAGACCATCTTGCGCGCCAGCTCCGTCGCCCGCTCGATGTCGTTGCCGGCGCCCGTTGTCTTCTGCTTGAGTACGAGCTCCTCGGCCACCCGTCCACCCATCAGGAAGGCGATCGAGTTTTCCGCCCGTTCCTTGGAAAGGTTTACGCGGTCCTCGTTCGGAAGCGTCTGGGTCACGCCCAAGGCCATGCCCCGGGGAATGATCGTAACCTTGTGG
>CAYJTX010000267.1:0-5492 GCA_964372615.1 uncultured Bacteriovoracaceae bacterium
CGCATCCGCGAGGTCATCACCCGTAACCTCGACCTTTGAGAACAAAAGGTACGGAGCCCAGCTGGCCGAGCTGGCCGGCGCTCCAGGCGCGGCTTTCGTACGTTCAAAGGCGATCTCGTTGCCCTCGGGAATCTTGCCCTTCGCGAGCTCGTTCACCTTCGCAACGTAGGCCGAGAAGCGATCGCCTTCCTTGTAGGTGACTCCATTCTCCTTTTCGAGCGTGCCGAGAAGCTCCGCAAGCTGCACGGCATTCATCGCCT
Organism: uncultured Bacteriovoracaceae bacterium; assembly: GCA_964372615.1. GTDB lineage: Bacteria > Bdellovibrionota > UBA1018 > UBA1018 > UBA1018 > CAYJTX01. The sequence continues at coordinate 261 of CAYJTX010000267.1, forward strand.
TGTCATTGACGATCTTGAACTCGAGCTTGGCCGTTCGGCCGATCAGGTCCTTGGCCCGGTCGACTTCCTTGACTCCGGGCAGCTCGACCACGACACGATCGGTGCCCTGGCTCGTGATCGCAGGCTCCGCGACACCGAACTCGTCCACTCGGTTGCGAATCACCTCGATGCTCTGGCTCATCGTGCGATCGCGCACTTCCTGCCGATACTCGCGCGAAAGCCCGAAGTGAAGCTCCCCGCTCTTCTCGTTCGCGAGCCGGAGCGTCCAGTAATCCTTCTTGACCGCGTTGTAGAGCTCGTCACGCTTGGACGCGTCCGCGAGCGCCACGAGGATGTGGGGGTCGTCGACAGGCAAGCCGTCTCGCACAACCTTCAGGTTCTTTACGACGATCCCCTTTTCCTTCAATCCCTCCTGAAGGCTCGTGGCCTGGCGATCCACGACGTCCCGGAAGACTTTGTTGAAGTCGACCCCAAGCACCATGTAGAGCCCGCCCTGCAGGTCCAGGCCCAGGTTGATCTTCTGCTTGAAAGGGAAGGCCGATTTTTCGACATCCAGCCGCGCGACTGTCGGGTAGACGTACACCGCCGACAGACCGACACAGAAGAGCAGCAAGAGGCACTTCGCCCACCAGCTCCGACCCATCCGACCTCCTTAATTAGCGAGCCTCCCGGCTCTTTGCAGCGCGAGCCTCCGGCTCGACTAGACCTTGAGGTCCTTGAGATCCGGGATCTGCCCCTTGATGACCTGGGAGATCTGGCTCTTGAGCATCTTGAGTCGGACGTTTTCGGCCACCTCGAGGGTGACAACTTTATCCGTGATCCCGGTGATCGTCCCGAGAATGCCCGAGGACGTGAGTATTTCATCCCCATGCTTGAGGGAATTCAACATCTCTTGCTGTTCTTTGACTTTTTTCTGCTGGGGACGGATCACGAAGAGAAACATCACGCCCATGATCAGAATGAAGGGGAAGAAGGTGGCCATCATCCCCGGCCCCTGAGGCCCCTCCGCGAGCCCCGGAACACCCGCGCCGCCACCACCGGGCGATCCGGCCGGCAATGCAGGCCCTTCCGCATACGCTAGCGTGGTGACAAGTACCGGCGCGATGAGCGCCACAGCCACGACTAGCCTCGCAAGCAACCCACTTTCAAAACCGCGTTTCATCTTTGTCAGACCTCTTGGACTTTTCTGCCGCGACCCGCGCGGCGCTTCCCCAGCTCACTCACCCGGAGACTCTACACTTATCAGGCCAGGATCATTCAGGTTTCCGCGTTCCCCGCTGGATATAAAAGGATTCGCACCACACGTCAAACCGATTCTCCAGAATGGCCGATCGCATCGCCCCCATGAGGCGCAGAAAGTAGGCCAGGTTGTGGAGCGTGTTGAGACGCGCGGCCAGCATCTCACCGCTCTGGTACAGGTGACGCAGATAGGCACGTGAATAGCGCGTGCAGGTCTCGCAGGGGCAATCGGGATCGAGCGGGCCCGGATCGTCCTGGTAACGAGCGTTCTTGATGTTGATCTTCCCTCGGCTGGTGAAGAGCTGGCCGTTGCGCGCGTTCCGAGTCGGGAGAACGCAGTCGAAGAGATCGATTCCGGCCCGCACGCCCTCCACGAGGTCCTCCGGCCGACCCACGCCCATGAGGTAGCGCGGCCGCTCCCGAGGCAGAAGCGGAGCCGTGTGCCGCGCCATCGCCTGCATGAGCTCGGGTGTCTCTCCGATCGAAAGCCCGCCGATGGCGAAGCCGTCGAAGGGCAGCCTCACGATGTCGGCCGCGGAAGCCCGGCGCAGATCCTCGTGCAGCCCCCCCTGGATGATGCCGAACCGGGCCTGATGCGACTTGAGGGGCACTTCCAATCCCCGTTCCGCCCAACGGGCCGTGCGTCGCATCGCCGCCTCGACCGTGTCGCGCTCCGCGGGGTACGGCGGGCACTGGTCGAACGCCATGACGATATCGCTTCCAAGCGCGCGCTGGATCTCCATCGAGAGCTCGGGCGTGAACCGGTGGGTGCTGCCATCCAGGTGAGACCGGAAGGTCACCCCTCCCTCATCGATCTTGTTGAGCTCAGCGAGAGAGAAGACCTGAAAGCCCCCGCTGTCTGTGAGGATCACGCCGTCCCAGGCCATGAAACGGTGAAGACCTCCGAGCCGTTCGATCCGCTCGTGCCCCGGGCGCAGGTAGAGGTGGTACGTGTTGCCAAGCACGACCTGCGCGCGCAGGTGCCTGAGCTCATCGACGGTCATCGCCTTCACGGTTCCCGCGGTACCCACGGGCATGAAAGTCGGCGTCAGCACTTCGCGCCCCCGTCCGTCCACGCCGGGCAGGCGCATCCGCGCGGCGCGGGCGCGCTCGGTTCCCTCTTTGTCCCTGACCGAGCGCTCGATCTCGAAGCCCAGTAGACTCATCGTCGTCACGCGGGCCCTCAGCCCGACAGGAACGGATTATCCCGGCGCTCAAGGCCGATCTTGGACTCAGGTCCGTGACCTGGACACACGCGGATTTCATCGTCGAGGGTCAGCAGGCGCTCTCGGATGCTCTTGATCAAGGTATCGGAGTCGCCTCCCCAGAGATCCGTTCGTCCCACGCTCCCCTGGAAGAGAGTATCTCCGGAAAAGACCGATTCGCGGGCGCCGATGGCGGAGTCCTCGCTCATTCGAAAGCAAACGCTTCCGGGGCTGTGACCGGGCGTGTGCAGAACCTCGAGCCGGAGGTCGCCTACCTGCAGCCGCTCCCCGTCCTCGACGAAGTGGTCGACGGGTAGCGGGTCGTCGTACTCGAGTCCGAAGAGCCGCCCCTGCATCTTCAGGCCGAGGTACAGGGGCTCGTCGCTTCTGTGGAGCGCGATGCGGGCCCCCTGCGACCTCTCGCGAACCGCTCGCGTCGCTCCGACGTGGTCGAGATGCGCGTGCGTGTGAAGCAGAAACTTCACGGAGATCGGCCGCCCGTCGGCGAGGCGCGTGGCCTCGAGCTCCCGAATGAGCCGCTCCGCCTCGTCGCCCGGGTCGATCAGCAGCGCCTCCCCGGTACGCGGGCACGCGAGCAGCCGACAGTTGCATTGGAACGGGCCTACGACCAGGTTCTTCTCTATCATCATAAAAAAAGGCCCGAGGCCTCTTGGCCCCGGGCCTCTCGAGTTCAATGAGCTGGCTTCGCTCAGAGCTCCACGGCTGCGATCTGGCAGCTGCGGTTCTCTTCGCGAACCATGTGGCCGTGCGACCGGCCGTACCCGTAGTCGTAGCCGGGGCCGTAGCCCGGGTAGCCGGGATAGCCCGGGCGATCCAGGTGTGCCGGAAGGTACGGCTCGTAGTGATAGCTCCAGGAGTGCTCGCACTCGACCTTGGCTGTCATGACGGCCGTGTACTGGGCGCTCTCTTCGCCGCGCTTGCGGCCCACGACGTCGACCGTGTACTTCTCGAGCTCGACGCGGCGGTTTTCGCGCTCGGTGCCCGTCAGGGTCACCTTGCCGACCTTCACTTCGAGACCGGTCAGCTCGCGCTGAAGCACGATCATGCCTTCGAGATTGCCGTACCGATCCAGCGCCTCGCCGCTCAGCGTCTTGGTGAACGCCTTCGTGTCGTTCTTGCTCAGCGCCTTGTAGGCCGAGCCCACGATGCCCTTCGGCGAACTATAATCCACGCAACCCGCGAGCCCGAACAGGGCCAGGGCGCACACCGTCACTTGCAGAGTCTTGGAACGACCCATGAAATACCCCCTAAGAGTTTTAAAGATGACCCGCTCACAGCGAACGGGTGACGCACTGCCAATAGCCTGGCCGTTCATGCCCTTGCAAGCAGAATTCTCGGAGGGGAATGGTCATGGAGAGAATTTTCAGCTCAGGGAGCCGCCCATTGAAGGATGATGGGTATTGACGCTACTAGTCATATCGACTGATGGCGACCCTCCCCTTGAGGGAGAGCCTCGGCAGCAGCGAAGGACCTGGGATTCAAGCAGACCGTCAACCCTGTCCTCATGCGAAACGAGTTGAGATGGCTCCGTCTCGCATCGCCCTCTGGATCGCATTCCTGTTCACGCTGCAGGCTCCCGCCGAAGCCGGCAGTTTCGCGGAGCTCGCGCCCGAGCTCCGAGCGGTGCTCCAGGCACTGACTCCGGCTCCGGCCGACCCCCTCTCTGAGGCCGCCTTCGCGACCTGGTATCGCACCGATTTCTGCGCCCAGACCGCCGCCGATCCAGGAGCGACCGCCCGGTGCGCCTCCCCGGCGCGCGCGTTCGCGGCCTTCGCCTACGAGCGCCGCACGTTGGCCGAACGAGTGAGCCTGGCCTGCGTGCTGACGAGAGTCCGCGATCAGCTTCCGGGCTTTCCCATCGAGCCCTCCGGTGTGCGCTCGATCGCCTGGGCGGGCGACTCGGCCACGCTCGACCTCGATCTGGCAGGCGGCTCGGACTCGGCCATTCGCGCAGCCCTCGAGGGGCTCGGTTTCACCGCATCCAACGGCTCCTGCTGGAAGGGCGACTGTCTCTGGGGTCTGCGCGACTCGCGCGTGGGCCCGCTCCTGCACTGGAAGTGGACCGAGGTGGGCGGCTCCGCTCGTCCCGTCATCAACGTCCACATCGATCTCTTCAATCCCGGCGCGACCTCTTCGGGGTCCGGCTACGAGGCCAACCTGACAGGACTGCATCACCTCATTCGCGACGAGCTTCACCGCCGAGAGAACTACACGCCTCTGGCCATTGTCGCCGCGTTCGATGACGGCTGCGGCCTCGGGTTGACCGAGCTCACGGAGGTGCTGGTCACCGCGACCGGAGAGGATCGCGAACGGCTGCTCGCGATCATCGCGCGGCGCTGCCGCGGCGCCGGGCCCTGAACCCAGTCCCCTGAGGAGCAAGACTAGTACCGCGCCCGCGTGGTTCGGGATAGACGCAACGCGCGGGCACGAGGAGCGCGGCTGACCGCCTTCCGCTCACATGCGGGTCGCTGGGTCTCTGCCCCTGGAAAGTGTCCCAATTAGGGACAAAAACGCGCTTGTGACTGGTCAGAACACTGCTTTTGTCCCTATGAGGGACAGCGAGGACCCCTCCTCCAGGACGTCCATCCCAAATCATGCGGGCGCGGTACTAGTTATGTTCTCTAGAAAGACCCTTCAAGCTCGGAACGAGACCGCTTCTACCCCGCGCGGCGCTCGCGGGGAGGGCTGGCCACGGGCGCGCGGCGCTCGCGAGCGGCGTCCGGTGATGGGCGCGAAGGTCGGTGCCGGGGCGCGGCGGGCGGTGGTG
>CAYJTX010000268.1:0-5486 GCA_964372615.1 uncultured Bacteriovoracaceae bacterium
TGCCTGGGGTGGCTGGCACCGGGGGCTCCCCCGAAGCTTCTTCAAAAAGCTGAGAGCCGATCGCTGACCACTGATCGCCGCTCAGGGCCCGCGCGTGAGGAGGCGAGAGAAGAGATCGAGAGCCGCCAGACCTGTCCTCCCGTGGTTTTATTTTGCCCGCCCCAATACACTTGGTTGTTGAACCCGATTATCGGCGGAAAGCCGTAAATCGTGTTGGGGTCGCCAAAGCCATCCTCATTGGATTGGACGAAGGTGAGGCCATCGCTGGAGCGCCAGATCTGGGCCGCTGGGGGTGACTCGGTTGAGGAAGTGTGGGTAGTGACCCACAAATACCCGTTGGCAACCGCAAGCCGATGCAACTCGGAGTTCTTGACGTTGCCAAACCCGTCCTGAACTACTTGACTCCAAGTCTCCCCATCAGCGGAGCGCCAGAGCTGGCCGCCCGTTTCGCGGTTCTGGGTGGAGGCGTAGAGAACGCCGCCGAACTCCACGATGGCGGCTACATTCATGTTATCTGGAGAGCCGAAGCCATCGCCGACGCCGGCATTCTTCCGCCACGTGCCCGCATCACCAGTGACGGAGGTGTAAACAGGGGCCCCAGTGTGCTTTGACAAGGGAATCAGGGTTGCCGCCACCAGCGTGTTCTGCCACACGCTGAGGTAGGTGATGACGGTGACTTTGGAGTCTGCCGTAGCGAAGTCCAGGACCTTTTCCCACCCTGAAGTCGCATTGAAAGGGATGCGCCACACCTGCGCACCTCCGTCATTCGCGGTTCCGGCGTAGAGGTATCGCTGGTCTCGGGTGCCTTTCAGCGCCAAAGCGGTCATGGAATTGTTCCCTGCCCTATTGAAGCCCGTTCCGGCCCCGTTGATCTGGGTCCAAGAGGTTCAGTCTGACGACCGATAGACCATGGGCCACGTGGTAGCGCCGCCCGTGGTGCTGAGATAGAGATACTGCAGGGTGGTCGGCCCGCTATCGGCCATGAAGAAAGACCCGTGGTTGTCATCGTTGAGCGAGGGCGAGAAGTCCGTCACCTGGCCCCAACTCTGGCCGTCAGACGAGCGCCACAGTTGGATGGGGCCTGACCCCACCCCAAAAGTGTCGGGTGCGTTATCGTGCCGGTTAGTGACCGCATAGAGCTGGTCCTGAAAGACATGGAAGGTGGAAATGCCCAAGTTTCCAGGGTCGCCGAACCCGTTACCTACGGCTTGGATCCATGGGTCGCGCGACGTCGCCAGCCCCCCCCCCACAGATTGGCTTCCGCAGGAATTCAGGATGCCGAGGCTAATGCCCATTGCCCCCACGAACGCCAACCTGAGGGCAATGCGCATCATCGGGCTCCTCAATTCTGGATCGAGCTCTCTCATGGCGGGATGAACGAGCCGTCCATGCGGAAGTCGCGCTCCGTCTTGAAAATTATTGAAGTGAATCGCTAGTGTACAGGCGTCAATTTCATCGACACCCGAAGTGGCGAAGGCCCAGCGCCGGCAAGAGCCGGCCTGGGCCTTCGGTACGGAATCGCTGCTCTGGCTTTCTTAGAAGATGAACGTGATGCCGGCCATGAACTGCGGATATCCGTTGAATGAACTGTTTCCACTGTCCCAGGCACCGCCCATGGAGACCTGCGCGAAGAGCTGAATGAACTGCGCAATGTCAACACGGATCGCGGCATAGGCCCTCATGTCGGAGTAGGCCGAAAATCCGCCGCCGACGTTTCCGCCGAGGGCGATATCAGCCGATGCGCCGACCACGAGACGGATCATGAAGTTGTCATTTATCGTGAAGGCGACGCCGCCCTCGGCGCCCAAGTCCAGGAGGTGAACTCCATGGAAAGTGCCGAGGCCCGAAACGTGCGACGCCATCTTGTAACCCAGGGCGTTCGCCGCCATCTGAGCGAACAGGGCCACATGTTCGTTTTGCACGCGCACGATGCCGAACTTCACGCCGACAACCGCGACCTGGACCGTGACCGCCTCGTCAAGCCGGATGTCCCGACCGACGTTGATCGGGAGGAGCTGGAGGTCACCCATCACGCTGTTCCCGTTTTCGCTGATCACGGAGAGCTGGTTGTGGACGGGGATAAAGTTGATGTCCATGAATGGAAGCCCGCCGCCTTCGCCGGTCGGGGAGATCGCGAAGTCACCGTTCACGTGCGCCCAGATCAGCTGCTCAGGTCCGAGCACGTCTCCTGGCTCACCCGATTCGGGCGTATGGCGGAGGCCGAAGCCCACGCGGAGAAGAACGTTCATGCCGCCGGAGGTCAGCGATGCCTCGGTCCCGCCGCCTACTTCGATCATGGGCGTGAGACGCGATCCGCTTGATCCTTCGTCAGCAAACGACAAGTGCATTGACGGAACAATCACCGCCGTCAGCACTGAAAACAAAACTCCCACTTTGCGCATATTCACCTCTTGTACGTCCGTGGAATGCCGATCCGCTCCACTGTGGAACTGGCGTCATGTCCAAAAGCTGGGCACTCATACACCTTTCTAACGCAACGCGCAATAAGCTGATTAATTTAGTTTGGGAATTCGTTTGGCTGTAAATAAGTCATAATTACAATTAGATAGTTTCAGACTACGAACGAAGCTCGCGCAACCTACTTCGGAGGAGCGTCCGCTTTGGCGGCCAGGAAATGCATCCGCTCCTTTGGCAGACCGCGAGCGACTCCCGCGGCGAGAACTGAAACCAGAAGAGCTGCCAGCCAAGGCAACGTTCGAAGCGACACGAAAGATTCCCTAAGGCGCTGGGTGACGGTCCGTGTGATTTCACTTTTTTCTCGAATTTCGCGGGGACTCACAAGGCCGAATGCGTCAGCGATCCCCAAGGAGTAGAATGGGAGCAATGTCGGCGAGAAGCCGCTGGATTAAGTGCATCTCGACCCACGGCAATCTTCGAGGGGTCGCCCTGCAGGCGAGCGATGTGGTGCGGGACCTCACGGACCGTCATGGACTCAAGGGAATGGGCTCCCGGGGTCTGGGTGAGGCTGCCGTGGCCGCACTGCTCGTGGCATCTTCTTGCAGGCAGGGGGAGCGGGTAAACCTTAACATCCAAGGTTCGGGGTTCTTTCAGCAGGGCCTGGTCGATGCATATCCGGAAGGTATCGTTCGCGGCTATGTCGTGGAGCGGCCAGGAGCGCACTCGGAAGAATTCCTGAGGATCGCCGGTGATCTCGGACCTTGGGGAACCGGAATTCTCTCCGTACTTCGGACAAGACTCGAGGAAGCTAACCGTCCTTATATTGGAACAGTCCCCCTTGTGACGGGTCACCTTGCGAAAGACATGACCTTCTACTGGGTACAAAGCGAACAGATTCCATCGTCCGTCGGAATTGCCATCAATTTGGATGAAGACGGGAGAATCTCCTCAGCGGGTGGTTTCTTGATTCAGGCCCTCCCCGGGGCGTCGATCGCGGAGGTGAAGGAAGTCGAGGTTCACATCCAGGAAATTCAGTCACTCGCTGAGAGGATTGCCCACGAAGAGAATCCCATCCATTTGCTTTCCCAGATCTTCCAGAGCACGGCTTTCATGGTTGTCGACGAAAGACCTCTCCGGTTCGAGTGTAACTGCTCCTGGACTCGGGTCGAACGAGCATTGACTCTTTTGAGCGGGTCGGATCTACGCGCTATCATCCGGGACGACGGGAAGGCGTCGGTCCGGTGCGACTTTTGCGCAAGTGAATACCTAGTGGAGGCGGCCATGATCGAGAAGATGATTTTCGATCGTGAGCGTCCGGGGCATTCGACCTGACCGGCCTGGCTAGCCCAGCTAGAATGTGAGCCCGGCGTGAAGGAAGAAGGACGTGTAGGTTCCGTCGACTTCAATTGTAGTTCCTTGGGTGGTTGTTTTCCGAGTACCGAACATGTCGTGGAAGGTCAGAGAAGCGCCGAAAAAGAGCTGTCGCGTGAGCTCGAGGGTTACGCCCGGGCCCATGTGCAGGCCGAAGACGACTGGGGAGATAGAGGTTGTCGGCGTGATTTCGTAGCTCGGCTTGTAAAAGCCAAGACCGAAGACAGCGTAAGGAATGACCTTGTCATACCAGGCTAGATTCATGCGCAGGCCCGTCAGGAGTGTGGTCAGTGAATATTTTCCTTCAGAGTGGGATGAGTAGCCGAAACTTGTATCGAAGCCGAACATGTCGCTGACTCCGTAAGTATAGTGCAGCTGAGACCCGATACTGTCGGCGTATGCGCCGCTGAGATCGCCCATGAGGAAGACCTGGCCCACGTCGAGCGCGAGATTATTTGATCCGGGAGTAAACGGGGCGGCGAAGTAAGAATCCTGTTTGAGCTGTTTCCGTGCTCCGCTGTCCGGGGAGGTGGATGCCCAGCCTGGTTGGCTGACCCAGCTTGAAGTGGCGTGAGACGGGGTTGTCCCGAGGACGAATGCCAAACCCAAAGCAAACAGCACCCATGTAAGCAGCTTCATTCGATCCGAATCCTTTCAATCTTTCGAGAGGGCGTCGAGCCAAAGGCTCACTCTCCGACTAGCCGAAAGCTCGTGTTTTCTTGGTCGCGGAAACCGGCCATTCCTCACTCTAGTGTAAGTGTAACGGCGGGCTGCCCTGCGGGCAATCGAGGCACCGAAAACGGGAACCCCCGCGCGGGAGCAGTGCCCTCGTGCGGGGGTTCCTTGGAAAACGGTAAACCTCTTCCGGAAGATCTTGCTGGTCGGCAAGAGTTGCCGATGTCCGGTGGGTCAACTGGCCACGGTGGGCGCTTACTGGTTCAGCAACGGAGCGCGTGGAGTCGGGCTAGCAGCGTTCGCGCTGTTGTCGAAGTTGGCCAGCTCGGCTCCCATTTTCGCCTGGATGAAGCCAGAAAACGATCCGTCGCCATGACGAATGATTTCTTTCAACAGGTCCACCGAGGGCTGGGTCTTGGCCTTGCGTTCGCTTTCGTAAAGCAGCTGGGTCAGAGTAGCGGCAGTAATGTCGTTCTTGGTCTTGTTATCAATGACGCGCAGGTCCTCGCCGCCCTTAATCATCTTGGCAATTTCGTCGAGCGTGACATAGCTCGACTCGTGCGTGTCGTAGAGTTTACGGTTTTGATAACGCTTAATGATCTTGGTTTCCTTCATGATTCCCCCTTCATCATAATACGCGAACCATCGGCTCGACGGAGTCAACGGTCTGATCGATTCAAACAAATCGGACGACGTTGCCGAGCCTACTTTTATAGGGTCTCGACTTCATCAAGAGCATGGTATCGGGGTCTTAAAGCCGAAAAGCTAAAACCTGACGACCAAACTCAACAACCACAGCTGTGAATTGGAATGATCCTCCAACTGTAGGAGCGTCCTGCAACCTGTTGTCAGCAAACTGCCGACCCCAGGTTTGGCACCTTCAAGCCCTGTGACATCCCCATGCCACATGGCGTCAACTGCGCCCACTCAGCGGGATAACAACCCGCTGCGCTAAAGTCAAGCGCCGCTCTGAGAGCCTCTGGCGAGTCTGCCAGAGCGCACCTAACGCACCCAGTAAATCA
>CAYJTX010000269.1:0-5483 GCA_964372615.1 uncultured Bacteriovoracaceae bacterium
AGGTCTACTGCGATTACAAGACGCAGCTCCAGGAGATCGTGCAGGCGAAGTGGAAGGTCACGCCCACATACTCCCTGCTTCAGACTCGGGGCCCTGACCACGCAAAGGTCTTCGAAGTCGAGGTGAAGATGAACGGCCGCGTGCTCGGTGTGGCTGAAGGAAACTCGAAGAAGGCCGCTGAGCAGAACGCAGCTCGTACGGCGATTCAATCAGTCGAGCCGGCAGGCGAGCGCGCGCCTGCGCCGGCGGGTTCTGGCCCTGAAGCGGTCGTATGAGGCGGTCCATGGGTCGCTCAGGATGGGTCGCCATCGTTGGCAGGCCGAATGCCGGAAAGTCGACGCTGCTCAATCGAGTGGTCGGCTCGCGGCTCTCCATCGTGACTCCGAAAGCCCAGACCACGCGTCAAAGAGTGACGGGGATACTGACAGACCAGGAGAAGGGCCAGCTCGTGTTCGTGGATACTCCAGGGATCCATCGGGCGCGCGTGGGGGGCTTGAACGCCTATATGGTGGACGTGGCTCGGGAAGCGGCCGGGGGCACCGACCTGAGCTGGTACCTCGTCGATCCGTCGTCGGCTGTGCACCATGAGCGTCCCGTGGTGGAGCTGCTCGCCAGTGCGGGCGGGCCCGTGATCGTGGTCTGGACGAAGTCAGATCTGAGGCGGCGCGAGCCGACGCTTCGGGCCGGGCTGCTGGAGCAGGCCCGCCAGTCTGGAGTGCGGCTCGAGAGCTCCCTAGAGATATCCGCCTCAAGGAGTCTGGGCATCGACGAGCTGCTTGAGGCCACCTGGCAGCGCGTTCCCGAGGGACCGATTCACTATCCCGACCCGGAGCTGCTCTCGGACCGGCCACTCCGGTTTTTCGTGGGTGAGGCCGTTCGAGAGCAGCTTTTTCGTCAGCTCGGTGAGGAGCTGCCCTACGGCTGCGCGGTCGAGATCGAGAAGTTCGACGAGGCCGCGAAGCCCGTTCGCGTCGAGGCGGTCATCCATGTCGAGCGGGATTCCCAAAAGGGCATGGTGATCGGGGCTCGGGGCGCGAAGATCAAGTCGATCGGACAGGCGGCGCGCGGCCAGGTCGAGAAACTGGTCGGAAGACAGGTATTCCTGGGCCTGCGTGTTTCGGTGCTCCCCCATTGGACGAGAGACGCGCTTGCGCTCCGAAGGCTGGGGTACTTCTGATGAGACAGGTAGTGGTCGTAGGCCGACCCAATGTGGGCAAGAGCACCTTGTTCAATCGTCTCTTGGGACGCCGGCGCGCGCTCGTGCTCGATCAGCCGGGAGTGACGAGAGACCGGATCGAGGAAGAGTGTCTCTGGCATGTCGGCGGCCGCGCCCATTCAGTCCGCCTGGTCGACACCGGCGGGCTAGGGGAGGGGACCTTCTCCCGTGAGATCGAGGGTCAGATCGGTCGAGCGCTCGAAGCGGCTGATGCTGTCTTGCTCGTCTTCGACGGACGCGCTGGAATCACGGCGGAGGACCGGGAGGTCGTGCGAAGCCTGCGGCGCTTTGCAGGGGCCGGGTCTGCTCCGTGGATCGCAGTGGTGAACAAGATCGATACCTCGGGACTGGAGACGCTGGTCCCCGATTTTCACGAGCTTGGGGTTGAGCCCGTGCTGGGTGTGTCCGCGGAGCACGCGCGCGGAATCGAGGATCTCAAGGATCACCTTTCAGCTGGCTGGGATGAGCCGCAGCCGGTCGAGTCGACCGCGGAAAGCGACGCCCGAGAGGGTGCCCCGCGGATCGCCGTTCTTGGCAAGCCCAACGTGGGCAAGAGCACGCTGGTGAACGCGTTGCTCGGCTCCGAACGCATGATCACGAGCCCGATCGCCGGAACCACCGTCGATGCGGTCGACTCGACCGTCAGGATCGGAGGACGATCCTACATCCTGACGGACACCGCCGGAGTGAGGCGCAAGGGCCGAACCGAGAGGGGCGTGGAGGTGCTTTCAGTCGTCCAGACACGAAAGGCTCTCGAGAGCTCCGAGATCGCCGTGCTGGTGCTGGATGGCGCGGAAGGAGTCGCCGATCAGGACGAGAAAATTGCCGGTCTCGTGGAAGAGGCCGGGATTCCCGTCATTCTGCTCGTCAACAAGTGGGACACTCAGGCCCGCCGAAAGGGGTTCGGGAAAAAGGAAGCCGCCGAGAGCGTGCGCGAGGCGATGCCGTTCCTTCACTACGCTCCGGTCATCTTCGGGAGCGCCCTGCGCGGGGAGGGCTTCGAAGATGTCGCGGATCTCGTGGACGAGATCCTGCGGCAGAAAAACGTCAAGGTGGGGACTCACGAGTTCACGGAGTGGGTCCGGCAGGCCGCCGAGGTCCAGAACCCGAGGGGCGTGAAGTTCTATCTCTGTCACCAGTCCGGCCGGCACCCGCCCACGTTCGTCTGCCACGTGAGCGATCCGAAGAAGATCCATTTCAGCCTGGAGCGCCACATCGTGAACGGGATCCGCAAACGCTGGGGCTTCATGGGGAGCCCGATTCGCATCAAGTTCGTCAGTAAGTGAACATGATGTAGCCCATCAGGGTGAACCACTGGCCTGTCAGGTCCTGTAGGCCCGCATTGGAGCGAAAACGGGTGGTGAAGGTATCTTTGAACGACGCGAAGTGCCCCTTGCCTTCGAAAACGAGGTAAACCTTTCTCGGCTTGATCGTGAATTCTATCCCGAAGCCACCGGAGAGGCCCACGGAGGTCTCCACGTCGACGGATTCGTCCACATTTGAGCTTTCGCTCTTGGTAAAGGCGCCGAAGCCGAGCAGGAGATGGGGGTTCGCGAAACTCAGAGCTGCCGAGAGGTTCTTGGTGTCGAAGTAATACTTCACGTCCAGGCCGACCCTGACAAAGCTGATGTTGACGAGGTTGTTATCGGCCTGAATGTCGAAGAAGTGCGATGCGCTCGTGAAGCCCAGGTCGAGGGCGACATTGAAGTCGAACCAGTAGTTCACCTTGAGGCCGATGGTCGGGAACCCTCCCTGCCAGAGCAGCCCCCGGTTACCGCTGACGCTTTCGAACCCCAGGCCCAGGCTGATGCCGTAGAAGCGCCCGTACTGGAAGTAGCGGGTGTCTTCGGCTTCCTCGATATCCTCATTGAACTCCCCGTAAGCCGTGAACGGCGTGGTGTTGAAGTCGTCTTCTTCGGGCTGCTGCGTCTTGTCTTCCTTCTTCTCGGCTTCGGGCGGACCGGCGGCCGCGGCCTGAATCAGCAGTGCCCCCAAAAGCCAGGAGGCCAGCAGGTGCCAGAGAACCGGCATTCTAGAAGTAGAAATGGATGCCCGCATGGAGGAAGCTGACCCCCAGGGTCTTCAGGACCATGGATCCGCTCAGGTTGTCGAGAGACGCCCCGGCTTCGATGGAAAGCCCCAGGCTTTCGAGTCCCGGAACAAAGAACTCCGCCCCGAAGCCTCCGAGAAACTCAGCTCCCGATCGCCCCCCTCCGCTGAGGATCCCCGCGCCGAGCATGAAGTAAAAATTCAGGCTCGTTTCGAAGAACAGATTCTTAAAGAACTTGACCGCAGTGACCGAGTTCCCCGGATTGCTGGTCGCGACACCGATAACGCCCTCAACTGCGATATCGCGTGTCATTCCATATTTGACGCTTACGCCGGGCACCCCACCTGCGACGGCGAAGTTGGCGAACTCGGCGTTGTAACCCAGGCCGAGCCGTCCCTGCATGTCTCGAGCGCTCGCTCCGGCCGGCAGTAGGGCCGCCAGGAGCACGAGAGCTAGGCGCAGCCGACGTTTCGCCAGGCGTCCATCCATTGATTCCATTTAGCGACTCATCGGTTTCGAATCCTGGAAATTAAAGGATATGATGCATCGCGTGGCTTCTTTGGATTTTGACATTTCCTGGAAATCTCTTCTAAACAAGATGTTATGTCGCACATCGCATCAACGACTGATCTCGATCGAAAAGCCCTGAAACGGCCGGATGACTTCGTCGTCGCGGCGCGCCGTATCTTTGGAAATCTTTCGCAGTATCGCCGTTACCTGGTTGTCCTCGGGGGCCTGCTGGTTGCGACCGGCATTGGCGGGGCGGTGTACATGAACTACCGCGATGAGCGATCGGCAGTTGCAACGGACCGCCTCTATCTCGCGCAGCAGGGCCTAGTGACACAGTTAAAGGATCTGGCGAAGCGGATCGCGCCGGCGACCGAGCAGCAGGTTTCAGCGGAGGGGGCGCAGCCGCCAGCGGAAGACGAGGGACTGGACGCCGTCGCCTACCAGAAGCTGGACGTCGATGCGCAGCTCGGAGAATCCGTGGAACGATTCAGGGGAGTGATTCAGCAGTATCCGGATTCTCGGGCCGCTCTCGATGCCCGCCTCGCGCTGGGCGATCTCTATTTCGATCACGGTGAGGCCGGGAAAGCGATTCAGTGGTACCGCGCGGCCGCGGAATCCGCGCCTCGGGGGCTCGACCGCGCGCTTGCGCTGTCGGCACTGGCCTACGCGTACGAGAACGCGAAGGAGTTCAAATCGGCGACGGACGGATTTCAGAAGGCGCTCGACCAGGGAGAGCCCTCGCTCAAGGGTGATTTGATGCTGGGCCTGGCTCGTTCGCAGGAACTGGCAGGCGATCCCGTCGCGGCCGGAAAGACTTACGACAAGATCATCGAGCAGCATTCAGGGACACCCCATGCGAAGACGGCCGAGCTCCAGAAATCTCAGATCGGGAAGTAGCGCCGGGGGTCGGCGCCGGTTCTTGCATGCCGCACTGGCAGGCCTTGCGCTTTCCAGTGGCGCGGGCTGCTCGGGTAGGAACATCCATCGAGACCTGACGGCGAATCCCTCCATCCTCGTGCGGCAGTGGACGCTGGAAACCCACGGCGAGTTCCTGGCCGGAGACAAGGGCTTTGAGTACTCGAGTCCGATTCTGGTCGACCAGGCGCTGGTCTTCGGAAGCCAGGTCCTGGGCCTGGTTTCGATCTACCCGACTCTGCAGGCCCATCGCTGGACTCTCCCAGTTCCGGGCGGAGTGGTCAGCGAGCTCGCGGAAAGCCAGGGTCAGGTGTTCTTCGGAGGGGGTGACGGCTACCTCTACAGCGTGAGCGCGGAGACCGGGAGAGTGGCCTGGCGCTACGACCTTCGTAATCCGGTGATCTCCCGGCCAACCCTGCGAGACGGTCGCTTGTTCGTCACGACCTCGGACGACACGGTCTTCGCTTTCGACGCGGCCACGGGCAAGTGGCTCTGGCATTACAGGCGACGATCGTCACCCTCTTCGTCGATCCACGGGGCGTCCGCACCACTCGTGGACGGGCAAGAGGTGATTGCCGGTCTGAGCGATGGATTCCTGGTGGCTCTTTCGTTGCAGGACGGACAGCTTCGCTGGGAGCGCAAGTTGCATCCGGGCACGAAGTTCACGGATGTTGACGCTCACCCGGTTCTCGACGGAGCGGTCCTTTACGTGCCTTCCTACGACGGCGCGCTTTACGCCCTCAACCGGAAGGGCGGAGACGTCGTCTGGCGCTTTGACTCGGGCGGGAGTCG
>CAYJTX010000270.1:0-5481 GCA_964372615.1 uncultured Bacteriovoracaceae bacterium
CGCGCGGAACCATCCGAGGCGGGACAACCCCGCCTCAGACTCACGCTCCGGGACGAGACTCGCTCCTCCTGCTGGAACCCGGGCCCGTTCTGGTGGCACGGTCGCCTCGACGCTCCAGATGGAGGAAGTCTCGAGTTTCGAGCCGACCCCCGGGCGAATCCCCACAGGCCCTACCAGCGCTAGGGTGTGTTTTCGACCCAGCCGCGAAAAAGATGCTGGCGAACTGAAGTCCACATAGCGTGCACTTGAGGCTCGACCATGGGCTTGGTCCCTGTCCAGGTGCACGCATCGTGGACTTCAGACGAAAGCACAAAGCGCGCGATCGACTTGCCCTGGCCAGTCCTTCGAGGATGCCGGATTGGCCGGGCTGGGGTGAGGAATTCGGCCGAAGCATAAGGTCGCCGCTCCGGCACGCCGGCCTTCGGCTGCGACCGCCGTCAGCGCTTCGCGCGCGCGATCTTCAGCATAGGCGCCCACGCCGATCACCCAGCGCGGCTGGAGGGCGCGTACGACCTCCCGCAGGGCGAGGTCGCACTCACGAGTCAGGAGCTCCCGCACCGGCCGCCCCAGCTTGTCGGGAGTGACGTTCGCGCCCTTCTCATCCATGAACGCGAGCGGGCAGTAATTGTAGACGAAAAAACGCCCGAAGAACTCCTCGGCCGAACCGAATCTCTCGCGGGCCCAGCCCCAAAGGCGCGCTCCACTGACCTCGCTCCGCCGGCAGGCGAACCCGACCACCGGGCGTTTCGGGTGCTCGCGCCTAGGCTTGTCCACGCGGCCTTCGATCCCCATCCAATCACGAACGGCCCGGATCTCACCGAAGGGCACGCCCGTCTGAGCCATCCCGAAAGGGCCGGGGTTCATGCCGACGAAGAGGACTTCCTTCGTACCTACGCCGAAGCGCCTGCAGTACAGGCTCCAGGGCTCGCGCGCGTAGAGGAGTGGATTGTAGACATGGGTTACCGGCGAGCCCGGGCGGAATCGCTCGAGCCGCGAGCAGAGGCGATCGGTCGCGGCGACTACGTGTGAGGTGGAAGCGCCTCGCATGGGAGTTTCATGCCTGCACGCCCCTCGCCCCGTCAACGGATTGTGATTCTGAGCTTCTTCGTCCTGGTTTGCCTTGTCGTGCTCTATTGGCTGTTCACTACGGTCCTCCCTGCCTACACGGCAGCAGTCCGGGTATCCAAAACCGTCAAGGAGCTGGAGCCGAGCCAGGCCCAGAGCGCGATGACCCCGGCGCGAAAGATCCCCAGGGAGCAGGCGCCGTCCCCGCGGCCCGAGCTCTCACGCGAGTGCCTCGACCTCTGGAATGAAGGAGGGTCGAGGCCTTTGAAACGAAAACACCTACTCTCCGTGCTTCCACTGACGAGTAGGGTTCCACTCCCTCAAGGCTCCCGTTCGAAGTCCAGGACCGGAGCCACGCGCGCCTCAACCCCCACGAGGGTGCCCCGCGCCGGAGATTCGCCGAGGCTGAGAAGGTAGCCCTTGCGAACCGCCTCCTTGAGGATCGTCACGACGTCGGCAGCCTGCTTCAGGGATTCGACCGGAAGGAAGAAGTATCCGTAGTAAAGGTCGCTGCTGCCGCCTCGGCCCTCGCGCTTCCGAAGGCGCTCGGTGATCCGCTCGCTGATCCAGAGTCTCGTCTCCTGGAAGGCCCGGGACGAGGGCGAGAGGAGCCGCTTGGCGCGCTCGACGCACTCGACTCGCCCGTTCTTCAGCCTCTGGACCAGGCCGGCCTGAAGGAGGCGAGAGGTCGCCTGCGCGCATTCCAGCGGCTGGAGCCCGAGCTGGGAACAGAGGTGCGCGTCGGACGCGGAGGAGCCCGTGTAGAAGAGCCAGTAAAAGACCCAGACCGCGGCCGAGCTCGAGGTGATCGCCTGCCACTGATCGTCGGAGATGCGGTCCATCGACTGAAGCGTCTGCTCGGAGACGCGCCTCAGGACGGTCGCCTGGACCTCGGGTTCCGCCGAACCCGTGGGGGATGCGGGCTTCGACGGGGCGGCCAGGATCGGATCGAAGAGCGCATGGCCCTCGACCATGGCCTTGAGATAAGCGGTCAGGATCTGATCGCGGGCGCGCGCGTGAGAGACCGCGCTTCCGAGCGCGTCGAGGATCCTCGCCAAATGGTCGGACGACGGGAGGCGCTCGCCCCGTTCCATCCGGAGGTAATAGGCGTACTCGACACCGAAGTAACGCTTTCCGCCCGACTTGTGGAAGAACGCGTACGCCGTGGGGTATCCGCGCTCCTTCCGCCAGGTCACGAGCGACAGGGCAAAGGCCTCGCGCGCCTGTTTGCCGGCCTTTTCCATTTCCTCCAGCCTAACCTAGACTGGCTGCCGGAAGCCACGGCGGATACGGGCTGTGGAGCCTTTGGACGGCCGTCAATACCCCAGGAGCGCCCCCGACAGGGCTCCGGGCTCCGAGACACGGGATCTAGCGGCCTCGCGGTGACGCCCCTGCCTCTTTCATAAATCAATCCTGTGAGTTGTCTGGAGTCCCCACCGCGCAGGCATGGCCTCGGCTCGGCACGGCCATTGCGATCCACTCTGACTCATCCAAGAGAAGGAGAATCTCATGATCGCAAAATGGGCGCGCTTTCGCGCGCAGACTCTGTCTTCGGTCCTGTTTTTCGCCTGCGTGACTGTCACTCTGTTCGCTTGCGCGCAGGCTCTGGCCGACGGGCAGCCGGCGGCGACAACCTCGGACGTCGAGGCGCCCGAGCTTCGGCTTCCGGATCTGGGCAACGCGAAGCTCGACACGCACTCCTTCGAGTCGTCTGTGGAAGGAACCGCCTTCACGGACAGCCATGGCAACCAGGGCGGCGGAGCGCGGCTCAGGCTCCGGTTTCCCTGGGTGACCGGGGACATCTCCGGCGGCCCCGAGGAAGTCACCCAGGGCGGCTTCATGCTCGACCCGGGCATCGACTTGGATCTTCTTCAGGCCACTGCCGACGGGGTCGTACGGCGGAGGATCGATGTGACGGCACTGGCCCTCTGGCACGGACAGCTGACGGGGCGAGACCGCAACCTGGGAAAGGAGCTCCATCCGGAGCTCCGGCGCCGCCTGTCGGTGGAAGACCAGCGGGCCCTTCTCACATTGCTCCGGGAGGCCGAAGCCGCACGGGTTCAGCTACTACGAACGGTCCGATCGGGTGAGGGATTTCCTCGATAAGCGCGGAGTCAGTGGTTTCGAGCCGGATGCCGTTCTCGGCGGCGCGCCGACGTCGACGGGGGATGTGACCTTCATGCACCTTCGGTACCTCAGTCAAAGCGACGTCACTCTGGGCCTGGACCAGAGCGGAGTGCTCCTGAGCGGGATCGAGCTCTCCGGCCACAAGGCGTTCACGATCGGGAGAATCGAAAGCGAGATCTGCGGCGCGCTCGAGCCCGCGGGTCTTCTCCTGGGCAGCTACGGGATCGGCGGGCAGGACGCCGGCTCAGTGGCCGCCTACCGGGCCCGCGCCTCCGCCTGCGCGGGCGTGCGCCTGGGCAGGGTGGGAACCTTGCGCGACACGATTTCCTACGACGTGAACCTGTCGGTCCGCGACATCCAAGGAACCGACGAGAAGACGGGGGAAATGATCCCGACGAACACCACCATGGTCAGCCAGCGCATGTCCAACGCCTTGAGCCTCGAGAACATCGGCGGAACCGGTCTCCGCGCGTCCTACACCTACGAGCGCGGCTCGTCGGACTCAGGCGAGGGCGGGGAGAGCCGCGGCTACTCGGCCCATATCTTCGGGGCCGGCGTCGCGTTCTGACGGCAACCGCAAAGGAAGGGCTGAATGCTCTTCGACGGGCTCTGAGTCCGCGTCGCCGGGAGCCGCCGCCCGAAGCCGTCGCTCTGAGACCTGATCGCCACGTCCCCGACTCGACAGGCGCTGAAAGGCCCCTTCGGAGAAACACGGGTTCGACCGCTGCAATTTGAGTCCGCGGACCACGATCGCGCGGCCCAGGCCGAGCACTCCGACTCGCTCGTGAGCGATTTTCACGGCACCGCCGGCTTTGTCTCCGCTGACGAGTCCGGCGGCGGCGGCGAAAGCTCAGGGCAAAGCGCAGGGATTCTGCCCCCGAGCCGGGCCGGGTGTACGCCGGGCCACCGGGGGCAAACCCCCGCAGCGTGCTCCAACCGCGGAATTTTCGTACTTCTGTCAACGCCACTTGAGAGCCCCCGCTGGGCGCGACGTCGCGGGTTTTGGCGACCTCCCGGAGCCGCTAGCTGTTTTAGTCTATTGACTCCAGCAGTTTAAGGGGGCTCTCCCCCAGCGGCTGACGCCGCCCTTCGGCACGGCTGTTGCGATCCCTTCTGACCAATCCAAGAGAAGGAGAATCTCATGATCGCAAAATGGGCGCGCTTTGGCGCGCTGGTTCCGGCTTCGGTCCTCTTATTCACCACGTCGGTTTCCGCTCAGGCTGAGGAGCCGCCTCCCCAGGAGAAGGTCCACTCCGGCACCTCCATCTACGTGGGCGCCGAAATCGTCCACGACTCGCGGAATGGAACGGCCGTGGGCGGGCTCGGCGGGTTCCAGTCCTACAAGCTTCGGCTCAAGCCCGACGTAGGCACCGAGGTCCTCATCTACGATCACTTCGTGCAAGGCAATGTCGAGTTCGGTGGAAATTCCTCCGGCACCGTGAACGGCACGAGCGCCACGGCGCGATTCGGCGCGGGCTGGGCGCCCTGGCTCCCCAAGGAGGGATGCACCGGGTACATTCGCGGCGAGCTCGGTGCGGACCTCCGGGCTCACTCGGACCCGATCCAGCCGAACCGCGGGGTCGTGACCCCGGCGGGCGATGCCGGGGTTCTCTGCGTGCGCGACGGGATGACCCTCCGGATGGGGCCCGCCGTCGGCCTAGCGTTCGGGAATCCCGGAATCGGCCAGGCTGCCTTCGGCATCGACGCCGGCTGGAAGGCCAGCCTCGCGGTCGGAGACCTCTTCTACGCCGAAGGACGGGGAGGCTACGCCGCGTACACCGCCGGCAGTGACGCCAGCGCCACCGAGCTCTACAACTCGCTCAGCGCTAACGCGAGGCTCGGAGAGTCGTGGGCCGTGGGCGCCACGATCAGCCACCGGGACGTGAAGCTGACCCACCTCGACACGGGGACGCTTGAGCCGCTCTCCACGGACGGGCGAACCGACACGACGGTCCTTTTCACCGTGGGCGCGGCTTTCTGAGCGCCGCTGAGTCCGACGGCTAGGGCGAGCTCATGAGGTCCTGAAGCCTGGCCCGGATCCCTGCCCGCTGCCGGCCGAGCTCGAAACCCTTCCTCGCAACCGTCTGGCGGGTCGCGGCCGAAACACCGTTCTCGCCCCAGAGGCGGTTCGCAATCTCTACCGAGTGCTCGGGCGAGCAGCCCTCGAAGGAGAGGAACATGGCGAATGCCGTCGGGCCGCGATGCTTCATCTCGTCGCAGCCCATCGCTAGGGACAATGGCGTCAGGATAAGCCCTCTTTCTGGTTTTCAAACGCCTTGAGTTTGGCCG
>CAYJTX010000271.1:0-2179 GCA_964372615.1 uncultured Bacteriovoracaceae bacterium
ATCCTGGCCGGCCACTTCGAACCCGAGGCGTGCAGCGAGGGGGAGGCCCCCTGTTTCCGGTTTCGCGCCGAACCCCTGATCGGCGAGCCGTCGGTGATGTTCGATTCCTTCCAGCTTGAAAAGGTCGCGGTGCCCTCCGATCCGATCGAAGTCGTGGCCCGGTTACGAGGGATCTCGAACGATGAGAGCCGCTTCCAGGTCGCGGGCGAGAATACCGACGACTCGAACCGGCCCGGGCGCGGCAGGAGAGGCGGTTTACTCCGGCCCATGCGCGAAGGCGACTTGATCGAGCTGGAGTTGACGCGGCTAACGACCTCCCGGCGCGAGTACCCTGCGCCGATCCTCGATCCGGACTTGAGCAGGCTCGACAATCCGGTCTGCGTGCGCTGGGGCGAACCACCGGTCCGCGAGGAGACCGACTACTCGAATTGCATCGAGTGGAATACGGAATGTACGACATGGCGAAGCGTCTGCGTGCGCGAGGAGGACTACTGCGTCGCAGGCGAACGCGAATGCGTCGAGCGCGGCGCGGGCCTTTGCTTTTTCTGCTGCAACCGTGTCGAGTTTGTCTGCAAGCAGTGGGGTCGCCGATGCGCGCAGACCGAGAGCCGCTGCGAAGGATGGCGGCAGACGAGCTGCAAGCAGTACGGGACGCACATGGTCCCTGCGGGGCCTGCCCCCTGCGTCGCGACGGAGAACCAGTGGCTCAAGGTCTGGAGGTTATCGGAAGCGCCCTCGATCGTTCAGCGACCAGAGCGGCCCGAGAGCTACGATCGCCAGACACTCTTCTCGGGCCTTAAGCTCCAGTTCACCCATTGGGAGCCGGACCAGGCGGGACGATACCGCCAGGTCAAGACTACCTGCTCCCTGTCGGCGTTCTTCCCCGAGGTCGCCCAGGAAAGGACAAGCCTGAAGCTCCGACTCAGGCTCACGAATAACCGCGACGCGGGTTGCGAGCCCTTCAACCGATGGAACCGGAAGGCCGGGCGCGAGCCCGAGCTAACGCTCGTGAATCAGCTTACCCGTCCCGAGGACTACCAATGCGGGACGCGGGAGGAGCTGTGGCACGGCATCGACAAGTACCGATGTCCGAAGCTCGACCGCGTGAGCCTCATGCCGATCTTCGACACCTATTACCCACGCGTGGCGGTGGAAGGCGTGCTCCGCCTTCCCGGTGTGAGGTTCCGGTCCGTCCCCGACAATCAGCGCTGAGAAAGAGGAGAGAGAACCATGAACGCGAAGAAGACTGTTTTCATGTTGGCCCTGGCAAGCGTGGCGACCCTCGGAGGCTGCTCCTTCAAGCCGCCGGCCACGAGCGACGAGCCCACGAGCAAGCCCGCTCCAGCGGCCATCCAGGAGTGGCTCGAAACGAACCTCGTGGCCCCGGGCGCAAGACTCAACGTGAAGTCGCTGCGGCCTGAGATCCAGAACCAGCGCCGGGCCGCGTTCCGGGCGCCGGAGCTGGAGGAGGTGCGCTCCGATGCGTCCGGGTCGTTCACCCTCTACCGCCTCAAAAACGCGACGGGGCCGCTTGAAGAGGCGGCGAACGTGGTGTTCATCCAGCCCAAAGTCTTCGTCTACGGAACCGCCCAAGGCGGAAACGTCCTTCAACTCTCCTCGAACGACGGACGCTCTCTGTCGCTGACCTTCCCGGTCGCCTTCGTCGACGGGATGCGAGCGAGCCTCCCGAGCCACGAGGGAACCCACGGCGTCGTGCTGCCCGAGTCGCTTCGCATTCCGGACGTCGCGCGCCTCAAGGAAGACCTGCGTGGGCAAATCGGCGCCGAGCCCAGGCTCATGCCCCTGACGACCTGTCCCCGTCAGATGACGCTCATTTCCCTGCGAGGGGCCGAAGCGCGGCGGCTGCCGGTGGTCCCGACCGTCTCGATCCGCAATCGCTGCCCGGTGAACGAATTCTTCACCGTCACGGTGACGTCGAGCAAGCCGGAAATCTATGACCTCGTCCAGAACGGGATCACTGACGGCCTGGGCGTTCAGCTCCAGGCGGACTTTCAGGTCCAGTACCGCGAGCCTGTGGCGTTCTATTCCCTGCAGCTCGATCCGGTGGCGACTTACGCCGAGCTGCGGCGGAAGTTCATCGAGATTCCGTTCGGACAGACGGGCGATCCCACGATCTACTTCGCCTATCAGCTCATCGACCCGCTGGAGGAGCTGCTCA
>CAYJTX010000271.1:2189-5455 GCA_964372615.1 uncultured Bacteriovoracaceae bacterium
CTGCTCAGGACGACGATTCAGCAGACCGGAAGCGAGGCCGGCTGGGTTCCCTACTTTCAGGGCGTCCAGATCCTGCTCGATGAGTTCTTTGATCGCGCCCTGCCCGAGGACGGGTGCCGGGCGCCCAACCGCTGCTTCCGTCTCAAGTCCGAGTGGAACGTCGGGATGGACAACCCTGTCGAGCTTCAATGGATCGAGAACCAGATCCTTGCCGCGACGCGGATCGTCCCCACGGTGACCTTCGTTCGGGGCCTGGCTGAGACCTATCCGCTTCGGGTGTCGAGCGAGCGGAACCTCCCGATGCTGGGCGTGGTGCCGACGCCGCAGGCGTGCGCCGCCGCGAAGGGAGACCTCCCGGGCTGCGACGGGTTCTCCTGCGAGCGGTTCCCGGACAACGTCTATTGCAGGAATGGGCGGACGACGAACCCCATCCATCACTTCCAGGTCTTCCCGGGCGCGAAGATCAAGCTCGCTTTCGACCGGATTACGGAGTGGGGCTACGAGCTGCCCGCGCCGCGCGAGGACACGACGCCTGAGCAGAAGCGCGGGACGATTCGCTGCGCGGACAGCCAGCCGATCCCGGGCGCATGCGAGGAATACGAGGAGTTCTGCCCGGTCGACAAGGTCCCCTTCTGCAAGCAGCAGAAGGACGAATGCGAGCAGGATCGAAAACTCTTCGAGGACCACTGCCGTAACGAGCGCGTAACGGAGCGGAGCTGCGGGTTCCTCGGCCTCGGGTCGTGCCACGAGGTGCTCCGCGAGAATCGCACCATCTGCGAGCGCGTCGAGGTTGGCCACGAGTGCATGAAGTGGAAGACGACCTGCGAGGGCGAGGTGGAGATGGTCTGCCCGAAGACCGATCGCCGCTGCAAGAAGCCGGCGCTCGCGTGCAACCAGTGGACGACGGAGTTCTACTCCAAGTACACGTACTCGGAGCCCTGGGTCAGGCCCCGCACGATCGACATCAACCACGGCCAGACGATCGAGCAGCTCTGGGACGGGCTCGACATCGAGTTCTCCTGGCTGAATTCTGACGGGAAGACCTGGGAGAGCGTGACCTGCCCCCTTAAGGCGTTCCCGAACCGAATCGAGGGCTACTCGATCACGGCGATCCTGGACAACCAGGCGGACACGGACTGCCAGCCCTTCAACTCCTGGAACACGCAGGAAGGCCGCTGGCCGCAAGTCGCGATCGTGAACCACATCACCTATGAGCGCCCCTACCTCTGCGGGTCGCTCGAATGGACGCGCTCGATCGTCGCCAACCCTGGCGACGGCGAACGGGTCATGGACCGGCTCCGGTACTTCTGCCCCGAGCGGAACGCCGAGATCTCGAACAAGCCGATCGTGAACACCTACCAGCCCATCGTGGACCTGGAGGGCACGGTGTCGATCCTCGGCCGGAGCATGGACACTGTTTCGTCGATGGTGCGGCCGTGAAGGGGGCGGAAATGGTCCGGCAAGAGCTCGCGCTGCGGTCCTGGCCCTGGTTGACGCTCGCCTCAACCGCAGTGATGGGGTGGTTCCTCCGCATTTTCGAACCCTTCGTGAAGGCGGCCTTCCTCGGAGAGCGGATCTCGCGCGAAACGCGCGGCTTCATCGAGGGGCTGAAGTTCTGGCTCGCGATGATGGTGCTCTGGATGCTGACGGAGCTGATCTGGACCTTCGGCCGCAGGGCCGAGCGTCGTGGTCGGCTCCTCGACGCGGTGGAATGGCTCATCCGCGCCGGAGCCTTGATGTTCGCGGCGCTGGAGTTCTACCGCTGGGCGCGCCCGGAATTCCGCACCGAGCTCGGACAGGGCCTCTTCATGGCAGCCGGGGCGTACGTCTGGGTCGTGTCCATCGCGAGGGCATCCGTGGCGCAGATCGAGGCGAAGCCAAGCGCTCCGCCCGAGGCTCGGGCGGCGGCGAGGCCAGAGCTTGGGAAGTCCGCGTGGGAGCGCGGACCCAAGGGACGGCCGATTGCTTCAACCTGGGACGGCGTTTCAAAGGCCGATCTCAGCTCTCTTTGAAAGGAGGCCATATGGCCATGCAAAATCTAGTGATGTTGACCGGCAATCTCGGGGGAGACCCCGAGGTTCACAAGAAGAACGAGGAATCCGCGGGAGTGGTGAGCTTCACGCTCGCCGAGAATGTCTCACGTCTGAACGAGAAGACCGGCGCCTACGAGCAGAAGCACACGAACTGGTTCCCGGTGAAGGCGTTCGGGACGCTCGGCGCCCGGGTGCACGCGGGGCTCAAGAAGGGCGATCGCGTCACGGTGTACGGGAAGCTCCGGACCTATCGGTACGAGAACAGCGAGGGGACGACGGTCGGCGGCTTTGAAGTGCTGGCCGACGACGTGTGCCTGGCAGGCATACTTCCTCGCGCCAAATGCGCTGAGGCGGGGGCCGAGGCGTGAGCGAGTCCAAGGAAGCAGCAGCCGCACGGATTCGGCGGGCGATGGTCCTCATCGCCCTCGTCGCGGCGTCCGGGTGCGCGACGATGAGCAACCGAACAAAGACTCTGCTTCTCATGGGGGGCGCGGGCCTCGCCGCCGGCACGGCGGGCGCGATGCTCGCTCCCCAGGGGGAGCGCCCTGCACTCCACGGCATCCTTTGGGGCGGAGCTGCGGCGGCGGCGACCGGCGCAGCGGGGCTGTTTGTCTTCGACGAACAGGCTAGACGCGAAGCCGCCGAGGTCCGGATCGCAAAGCTTGAAAAGGAGCTGGGCTCTTTCGGAGAAGAGACGGCCCCTGAACTGCTCGCGACGAATCGCCTCGGGGTCGAGAAGCCGCTTCCCGCGAAGTTCCGGCATCTCGTCACGCCCGGGCAGTGGAGCCTCTACAAGGTGGACCGATGGCTCTCGTCGAACGACAGCGAGCTCGTTCACCAGGACATGATTTTCCGCTTCAACCAGCCCCAGCTCAACCCGTCAGGCAAGCCCCTGGCGGGTACCGCGCCCGAAACCAAGCCTACGGAGGAAAGAACGAATGGAACGAACCAATAAGCTGCGCATGGCGTGCCTTGGCGCGGCGCTCGCCGTGATGAGCACGCCGTCCCTTGTTCACGCCGCGCGAGACCTCGGAAGTGCGACCGAGTCGGCGGTCAGTCAGGCGACGCTGATCGCGAAGGCGGCGAGCGTCTTAGGCATCGTCTGCGGCGCGATCATCTACCAGATCCCGGGTGCCACGATGTTCGGCAGGGGTGTGATCACCAGCGGTCTGATCGGCGCGGGCCTCACCTTCGCCGGGCCGAGCCTGATCGGTCTCTTTCGGACGATCTTCG
>CAYJTX010000272.1:0-1771 GCA_964372615.1 uncultured Bacteriovoracaceae bacterium
GCAGCGCGTCTTGCTCTCCTGGATTCCCCAACCCACTCAAATCCCGGTAGAGCCAAAAAAAGATCAACTTGAATTGAATCCGGACCGAACAGTCTTCAGGACTTTCCCAACCCCATTCGTTCAGGAGACCCTGATATGAGAAAAACGGCGACGTTTTTAGTTCCTTCCACCCTAGTGGCGGCGGCGATTGCGCTCCTTCCGCATGCTCAAGCCGGCGATTCCGGCGTCAAGTCCCTTCATAAGATCTTGTTCTGTGGTGTCGAGGGCCCTGGGCTCTTGAAGGTGGGTACGAGCAAGTCGGATAAGAAGAAAGAGGTATTTATCAACGCCCGAAAGGCCCTCAATCAGATCTACAGCGAATTCGTGACTCAGCTCAAACGGACCGGTGTCACCGTAGTGGACGCCAAGGTCGGAGAGGATGCCGTCAAGAAGGCGCGCGATGACAAGTTTGGCGCTGCGCGTTCGAAACTCACGGGAGCCGCCGCGGGCATGGGGAATCTATCGCCGGAGCAGATGCAGAACATTCCGCCCGAAGCGCGCGCGATGATACAAAAACAGATGGCCGGGGGCGGCGGTATGCCCGGCGCCGGAATGGCAGCGGCCATGGCCCAGGGTCAGCAAGGCGGCGGTGTTCTTGGCATATTGAAAGGCCAGGAGGACAAGGAGGACGCACAACAGAAGATGCATCCGGAAAACGTCGTCGTCTTGGAAAAGAAAGAGGATGGAACCGGCGAAGGCTCAGCAAGAAACTCTCACAGTCAGGCTTTCAGCGACCAGAGCTGGGCAGTCGCAAAGCTCTGCAACAGGACGATCAGTAAAGACACCCCCAGAACGGATGCTCGCGTACGGGAGTTTCTAGACGTGGTCAACGTGGTCGGTGCGGATGGCTATCTTTTCGTGTCCGCAGCGCTCACGGTCAGGCAGGGCTCCCCCACCAAGCTGGACCTTCATTACCTTGACAAGAGCGGCAAGCAGATCTGGTCCAATACCGCTGGGCGCAAAGTAGCCAGTCCTTTCGATATCTACTCCGCCGCTCCGGAAGACACCGACGAGGCTTTCAAAATCATGATGAACAGCATCACTCCCGCAGTGGAAAAAGCCATTCACGAGGCCTATAACTGAAGGCCCCGATCAACCGGGCCCGCCCCTCTGCGGTCCCCGGTTCGAACAAGTTGACAAGTGGTGGGCGCTGCAGGAATTGAACCTGCGACCTTGGCCGTGTAAAGGCCCTGCTCTACCGCTGAGCTAAGCGCCCTTTTCTTGCGGCAAACGCGGGTATCTAATCGCTTCTCGCGCAAACCCGTATGGATTGCCCGCTCCCTTGTCCCGAAAGCGCTTATGCCAGCGCCTGCTGCGGCTGTTCGGAGACCACCGGCGCAGGCTTCTCCGGGGCATCCACGTCAGCGCGCATGTTCTTGTACTTCATGAGACCCGTTCCCGCGGGAATGAGGCGTCCCATGATGACGTTTTCCTTGAGCCCACGCAGATAGTCGACCCGACCGCTGATGGAGGCCTCGGTAAGCACCTTCGTCGTCTCCTGGAAGGAAGCCGCCGAGATGAAGCTCTCGGTAGTGAGCGAAGCCTTTGTGATCCCGAGCAAAAGCGGCTCAGCTGTCGCCGGCGCGCCTCCCGCCTGCACTTCTACCTGGCGGAGCAGCTCGGCACCGACACCTACTACGCCACCGCCGAGCGCTACCGCCAGTGGATCGAGCAGGGGGTGCGCAACTACGTGGCGGTGTCCGAACTGCTGAACGCGCGCTTCATCTGCGGC
>CAYJTX010000272.1:1781-2817 GCA_964372615.1 uncultured Bacteriovoracaceae bacterium
CATCGGCTTGTCGGTCTGCTCACCCGCGAGGAAATTAGAATCGCCCACTTCCTTGATCCTGACCTTCCGGAGCATCTGGCGAACAACCGTCTCGATGTGCTTGTCGTTGATCTTGACGCCTTGCAGACGGTAGACCTCCTGCACTTCGTCGACGAGGTACTTCGCCAGCGCCTTTTCGCCCAAGACCTTTAGAATGTCGTGCGGATTAATCGGTCCGTCCATGAGCGGTTCACCCGCCTTGACGTAATCGCCCTCATTCACCGCGAGGTGTCGGCCCTTGCCAATGAGGTACTCCTTCGGCTCCCCTACCTCGGGGGTGACAACGACCTTGCGCTTGCCCTTCGTGTCCTTTCCGAACGACACCGTACCGTCGATCTCGGTGATCACGGCAGCGTCCTTCGGCTTTCGTGCCTCGAAGAGCTCGGCAACCCGCGGAAGACCGCCCGTGATGTCCTTCGTCTTCGTGGTTTCACGGTGGATCTTCGCCAGAATGTCGCCTGCCTTCGCCTCGTCTCCATCGTTGACGACGAGGTTGGCTCCAACAGGGAGCATATAGCGCGCCACCCGCTGAGTCCCTGGGATCTGAACCGGATTTCCCTTACCGTCCGTCACCATGAGCTTCGGGCGTTTGTCGGTGGCCTTCGATTCCACGATGACCTTGTGGGAGAGGCCGGTGACGCTGTCGAACTGCTCCTGCATCGTCACGCCTTCTTCGACGTCCTCAAGCGAGATCACTCCCGACGCCTCGGTGACGATCGGAGTCGAATACGGATCCCACTCGGCGACGAGCTTGCCCTTCTCGACCGCATCTCCGTCCTTTATGAGCAGCTTCGCTCCGTAAACCACCGGGTACTTCTCGCGCTCGCGTCCGCTCGGATCCACAACAGCGACCTCTCCGTTCCGATTCATGACCGTGAGGAATCCTTCCTTGTTCTTCACAGTGACCACGTTGTGGAACTTGATGGATCCCTTGGTCTTCGCCTCAAGGCTCGACTGCTCGGCACGCCGCGAGGCCGCCGGCACGATGGGCCGCGTG
>CAYJTX010000272.1:2827-5439 GCA_964372615.1 uncultured Bacteriovoracaceae bacterium
GATGTGGAAGGTCCGCATCGTCAGCTGCGTGCCAGGTTCACCGATCGATTGTGCGGCGATCACGCCAACCGCCTCCCCGATCGCGGCCATTCTGCCGCGGGCGAGGTCCCGGCCATAGCAAAGCACGCAGACGCCTTTCTTAGCCTGGCAGGTGAGAACCGACCTGATCCTGACACGATCGATGCCAGAATCCTCGACCTTGCGCACAAGGTCCTCATCGATCTCCAGTCCGGCCTTCACGTGCACTTCGCTGTTGACCGGGTCGATCACGTCATCAAGCGCCACGCGACCCAGAATGCGGTCGCCCATCCGCTCAATCACCTCACCGCCCTCTACGAGAGCAGTCACGTACATTCCGTCCAGCGTCGCGCAGTCCGGCTCGGTCACGATCACGTCTTGCGAGACGTCGACCAGCCGTCGGGTCAGATAACCCGAGTTCGCCGTCTTGAGCGCGGTGTCAGCAAGGCCCTTCCGGGCTCCGTGCGTCGACACGAAGTACTGCAGCACCGAAAGTCCCTCACGGAAGTTCGCCACGATAGGAGTCTCGATGATCTCTCCTGATGGCTTCGCCATCAGGCCCCGCATTCCGGCGAGCTGCCGAATCTGCGCGTTCGATCCCCGCGCTCCCGAATCCGCCATCATGAAAATCGCGTTAAAGGATGGCCCGGTCACCTCGGAGGGCTGGTTCTTCTCCCGCGGCTTCCAGCCCACCGGAGCACGGAACGTATCCACCGAGAGGCGCTTCATCATGGCGCTCGCGATCTGCTCCGAGGTCTGGGCCCAGATGTCGATGACCTTGTTGTAGCGCTCGCCGTCCGTGATTAAGCCCTCGACGTACTGGTTTTCGATCTCCTGGACCTGCGCGTATGCCTTCTCGAGGTAGTCCTTCTTCTCGGGCGACATCAGCATGTCGTGGACCGTGATCGAGATTCCCGCTCTCATCGCCTGCTTGAAGCCGGTCTGCATGAGATGATCGGCCAAGAGAACGGTCTCCTTGTTCCCGCAAAGGCGGAAACAGGTATCGATCAGCTCGGCGAGATCCTTCTTCCCAAGCACCTTGTTGTAGCTCGAGAAGGGGATCGTCGTCGGCACGATCTCCGAAAGCAGCGCGCGGCCAACGGTCGTCTCATAGACCCTCCCCGCGATCCGGCACCGGATCTTGCTCTGAAGAGCCACGACTCCCATGTCATACGCGAAGTGCGCCTCGATCGGACTGCCGAACAGCTTGCCCTCGCCCTTCCCGAAAGGCCGTTCGCGGGTCATGTAATAGAGCCCGAGAACGATATCCTGCGACGGGACGATGATCGGCTTGCCGTGCGCCGGAGAGAGGATGTTGTTCGTCGACATCATCAGGACCCGAGCCTCGATCTGGGCCTCGATCGACAGCGGTACGTGAACCGCCATCTGGTCTCCGTCGAAGTCGGCGTTGAACGCCGCGCAAACAAGGGGATGCAGCTGAATAGCCTTGCCCTCGATCAGCAACGGCTCGAACGCCTGGAAGCCCAGGCGGTGGAGCGTCGGCGCCCGGTTCAGCATGACCGGGTGCTCGCGCACGACTTCTTCCAGGATGTCCCAGACCTCCTGGCGCTGCTTCTCGACCATCTTCTTGGCGGACTTGATGGTCGTGACGTACCCGTACTCCGAGAGCTTGTTGTAGATGAAGGGCTTGAAGAGCTCGAGCGCCATTACCTTTGGAAGTCCGCACTGGTGCAACCTGAGCTCTGGACCGACGACAATCACGGAGCGGCCGGAGTAGTCGACCCGCTTTCCGAGAAGATTCTGGCGGAAACGGCCCTGCTTGCCCTTGAGCATGTCCGACAGCGACCGTAGCGGGCGCTTGTTCGGACCCGTGAACGTCTTGCCTCGACGACCGTTGTCGAAGAGCGCGTCGACGGCCTCCTGAAGCATGCGCTTCTCGTTTCGAATGATGATCTCGGGCGCGTTCAGCTCCATCAGGCGCTTTAACCGGTTGTTCCGGTTGATCACGCGGCGATAGAGATCGTTGAGATCCGACGTGGCGAAGCGACCGCCGTCCAGGGGAACGAGCGGACGCAGTTCGGGCGGAATGACCGGGATCACCTCGAGGATCATCCACTCGGGCTTGTTCGATCCGCTCGTCTTGAACGACTCGACTACCTTCAGGCGCTTCGATATCTTCGTTCGCTGCGCTTCTGAGGTAGTTTGCTTCATCTCGCGACGGAGCATCCGAGACTGCATCTCGATGTCGACCTTCTTGAGGGCTTCGCGGACGGACTCGCCACCCATTCCGGCCGTAAAGCTCATTCCGTCCTTCACGAGCTGCGCGTACTTCTCCTCGGAGATGACGGTATGCTCCTCGACTCCAGAGTTTCCTGGATCGATCACGAGATAGGCCTCGCAGTAGAGAACCTTCTCCAGTTCCTTGAGGGTAACGTCGAGAAGGGCCCCGATGCGCGACGGGAGCGACCGCAGGAACCAGATATGGGCGACCGGAGTAGCGAGCTCGATGTGACCGAGTCGCTCCCGTCGAACCTTCGACTGGATGACCTCAACACCGCATTTTTCGCAGACGACCCCGCGGTGCTTCATGCGCTTGTACTTGCCGCAGTTGCACTCGTAGTCCTTCACCGGCC
>CAYJTX010000273.1:0-5432 GCA_964372615.1 uncultured Bacteriovoracaceae bacterium
CCTGCAGTTCTCGATGGTACCGATGAACCTCTACCAGGCCGGCAAGCCGATCGACATGATCCACACCGGCTACTGGTCCGAGATGGCCGTGAAGGAGGCCAAGAAGTCGGCCGAGCTGCGGATGGTCTACTCGGGCGACAAGGACAAGTTCACGAAGATTCCCGACGTCGCGACCGATTCCCTGAATCCGGAGGCCTCTTACGCTTACCTCTGCTCCAACAACACGATTGAGGGCACGCAGTTCAAGAAGTTTCCAAAAACGGGGGCCGTGCCGCTTGTGGCGGACATGTCGTCGGACTACTTCTCTCGCCCCGTCGACGTGAGCCAGTTCGGCCTGATCTTCGGTGGCGCACAGAAGAACCTGGGGCCCGCAGGCGTCGTGCTTGCGATCCTTCGCAAGGACCTCGCCGAGCGCTGCCCGGAGTCGGTTCCCACGATGCTGCAGTACCGCACTCACGTGAAGAACGGCTCCCGATACAACACTCCGCCGACCTACTCGATCTACGTCTGCTGGCTCGTGATGGAGTGGGTGAAGAAGCTCGGCGGCCTGGCCGAGATGGAGAAGATCAACGCCCGCAAGGCGAAGCTGATCTACGACGCCATCGACCAGAGCGGCGGGTTCTATCACTGCCCGGTGGACACGGCCGCCCGCTCGCCGATGAACCTGGTCTGGCGAATCAAGCCTGGCGCGGCCGACCAGGAGCAGCTCGAGGAGGCCTTCGTGAAGGAATCGAAGGCCGCGGGCCTACTGGAGCTCAAGGGCCACCGCTCCGTGGGGGGCCTGCGCGCCTCGCTCTACAACGCACACCCGCTGGAGGGCGCACAGGCGCTCTCCGATTTCATGCGCGAGTTCCGCACGAAGCGGGGCTGACCGGCGCAGCACCGTCATGAAGCGTTATCTTCTCACGCCCGGGCCGACTCCGATCCCGGAAAACGTCTCTGCAGCGCTCGCGCGGCCTCTCATCCACCACCGCACCCCCGAATTCCAGAAGCTCTTTGCGGAGATCCAGGAAGGGCTGCGCACGCTCTTCCAGACAAAGTCCGACGTACTGACGCTCGCCGCGACGGGCACCGGCGCGATGGACGCGGCCGTCTGCAACCTCTTCCGCAGGGGAGACGCCGTAGTGACCGTCAACGGCGGAAAATTCGGCGAACGTTGGTCGAAGCTCGCCAAAGCCTACGGACTCGAGGCACACGAGCTGAAGGTGGCTCGGGGCGACTCGCTCGAACCGGCGAGACTCAGCGACGCGCTCCGCTCCCGGCCTGATGCTCGCGGGGTGCTCTTCCAAGCCAGCGAAACTTCGACAGGCGCGCTCATGCCCACGCGCGAGCTCGCTTCGATCTGCCGGGACCACGGCGCGCTCTCGATCTGCGACGCGATCACCGCCTGCGGCGTCTTCGATCTTCCCATGGACGCCTGGGGAATCGACGTCATGATCACGGGCTCGCAGAAGGCGCTCATGATCCCTCCCGGCCTGGCGTTCCTCGCGCTCGGCCCACGGGCCTGGTCCGCACAGGAGCGCTCCGACCTGCCCCGGTTCTACTTCGACCTGGCGCGCGAGCGCAAAGCCCTCGCGAAGGGACAGACGGCCTGGAGCCCCGCGACCGCGCACATCGTGGCGCTTTCCGAAAGCCTCCGGATGTTGCTGGGTGAGGGACTCCCGGCCGTCTTCGCCCGCCACGCCCTTCTCGCTGGGGCTACGAGGGCCGGGGTCGACGCGCTCGGACTGGCGCGGCTCGCGGTGCGCGCTCCGTCGCCCGCCGTGACTGCCGTTCGAGTCCCGGCGCAGATCGCGGATGGAAAGGCGATTCCGCGCACGATGCGCGATCGCTACGGAGTCACGATCGCCGGCGGACAGGACGAGCTCGAGGGGAAGATCTTTCGCCTTTCCCACTTCGGCCACTGCGACCGCTTTGACGTGACCACGGCGCTTTCGGCTCTCGAGCTGACGCTTTCGGGCCTGGGCTACCCTGTCCACTTCGGAACCGGCGTCGGAGCGGCGCTACGGGTTTTTTCTGAGAATAGAATGGAGCTAACATGAGCAAGACAAGAATCCTGATCACGGACGGCATGGCGAAGGACGGCGTCGAGATCCTCAAGGCGCAGCCAGCCTTCGAGGTCGACCTGCGCAAGGCAACGTCGGCCGATGAGCTGGCGGGAATCATCGGGGCTTACGACTGCATCGTGATCCGCTCCGCCACGACCCTGACGAAGGATCTCGTCGAGAAGGCTTCCGCGATGAAGCTCATCGTGCGCGCGGGCGCCGGGGTCGATAACATCGACGTGCCGACCGCCACCTCCCGGAAGATTCCGGTCATGAACACGGCGACGGCCAACTCGCTCGCCGCGGCCGAGCAGACGATCGCCCTGATGTTCTCGATGCTTCGCATGCTTCCACAGGCCGCGCAGACCCTGCGCGAGGGCAAGTGGGACCGCGAGAGCTTCAAGGGGTTCGAAGCGACCGGCAAGACGCTCGGTGTGATCGGCCTCGGAAACATC
The DNA here is from genome assembly GCA_964372615.1 of uncultured Bacteriovoracaceae bacterium. GTDB lineage: Bacteria > Bdellovibrionota > UBA1018 > UBA1018 > UBA1018 > CAYJTX01. Next base: position 2,501 of record CAYJTX010000273.1, read on the forward strand.
GGCCGGATCGTCGCCGAGAAGGCCGTGGGTCTCGGCATGAAGGTCGTGGGCTACGACCCGGTCATCAAGTCGATGGCGCAGGTCCCCGGAAAGCTCGCCAAGATGGACGACTCCTTCAAGGTCGTCGGCACCGTGGATGAAGTCGTGAGCGCCTCCAACATCGTGACGGTGCACGTACCCAAGAACAAGGAAACCACGAACCTCATCAACGCGGAGCGGATCTCGAAAATGAAGGACAGGGGCTTCGTCCTCAACTGCTCACGCGGCGGAGTCGTGGACGAGAAGGCGGTCATCGCGGCAATCGACTCGGGCAAGCTCGCGGGCGCGGCCTTCGACGTATTCGAGAAGGAGCCGCCGGTCTTCCCGAACCCCGTTTTTACGCATCCCAAGATTGTCTGCGCCCCACACCTGGGTGCGTCGACGCATGAGGCGCAGGAGCGCGTAGCTCTGACGGCCGCATCCCAGATCGTCGCTTTCTTCACGAAGGGCGACCGCACGGGAGTGATCAACGGATGAACGTCGCGATCGTCGGCGCCCAGTGGGGCGATGAAGGCAAAGGGAAGGTCGTCGACCTGTACAGCGCTCGGGCGGACTACATCGTGCGCTTCCAGGGCGGGAACAACGCCGGTCACACCCTGGTCGTGGACGGCAAGAAGACCGTGCTGCACCTGATCCCGAGCGGGATCCTCCATCCAGGAAAAGTCTGCCTCATCGCGAACGGCGTGGTCTTCGACCCGAGAGTCTTCTTCGAGGAGGTCGATTCGCTGGTCGAGTCGGGCGTACTGGTTCGAAGCCGGGCGCCGGAGGCGATCCGAGTCAGCGAGCGGGCGCACGTGATCCTGCCCTACCACCGGCTGCTCGACCGGCTTCGCGAGGAGCACGGAGCGAAGTCGAGCGGCGGAAAAATCGGCACAACCGTGCGTGGGATCGGCCCCGCGTACGAGGATAAGGTCGCCAGGCGCGGCATCCAGGTCGTCGACCTCTTGAGGCCCGAGCTCCTTCGCTCGAAGCTCGAGCGGGCCCTCGAGGAAAAGAACGTACTTCTGCAGCACCATTTCGGAGCGCCTCTCATCGAGCTCGCCCCGCTGCTGGATGAGTGTCTGGGCCTCGCTGAGCGGTTGAAACCCTTCGTGGCCGACGTCCGCGCGATCCTCATGGAAGGGAGGCGGAGTCGCAAGCGGATACTCTTCGAGGGCGCGCAAGGCACCCTCCTTGACGTCGACCACGGGACGTATCCCTACGTCACTTCTTCGAACACGGTCTCGGGAGGGGCTCTCACCGGATCGGGCCTGGGCCCCGCCGCGATTGACCGCGTGGTCGGAATCACCAAGGCCTATACGACCCGCGTGGGGACGGGACCGTTCCCGACGGAAATCGAGGAGAGCGAGCCGGAAACGGCGGCCGAGATCCGCCGCATCGGCGCCGAGTTCGGCGCGACGACCGGCCGGCCCCGGCGAGTGGGGTGGCTGGATCTCGTGGCGCTGAGGTATGCAGTCGAGGTCAACGGCCTCACGGGCCTGGCCCTGATGAAATCCGACGTTCTCCAGGGCTTCGAATGCATCAAGGTCTGCACGGCCTACAGGCTGGGAGGCTCTCAGACCCTGTACGAGCTCCCCAGCTCGGTCGAGGACCTCCAGCGTGTCGAACCGCATTACGAAGTGCTTCCCTGCTGGCCGAAATACGATACCCGGAAGGTGCGCGAGCGCGAGGATCTTCCAGAAGAGCTCCAGGCCTACATGCGCTACCTCGAGGAGGCCCTGAGCGTCCCGATCGTATTGATGAGCACGGGGCCGGGCCGCGAGGAGACGCTCGAGCTGAGCTAGGCCGCCTTGGCGACAACCCGGAGCCGGGAAACCCTCTTCTTGGCGGAGGCCCGCGCCTTTCGGCGGGCGAAGGCACTGGCGTTCGGGGGTGCCGTGTGCCGCTTGGGCGTTCGACTCGCTTCCCGAGCGGCGTTCCGGCGAACGACGGCCTTCCTGGCCGAGCCGATCGAAATGACCTTCGCGACGCCTTCCTCGGACTCCTGGTAACCCCAGTTCGCCGCGGCGGCCGAACACTCCAGCCGATAGGTCACGAGTGATCGGCAGCGTTCGCGGGTATGTCCTCCGGTCTTCGCAAGAAACGCCAGACAGTCGGCGAAGTGGGAGCACTGGCGTGCGACCGGCCCTGAATCAATGACGAGCGCGCTGAGCGCGTCCCGGGCGGACGCGAGGGAGTCGAATCCCGCGCCAGCAATGAAGACCCATCTGCCATCGCTCGAGACGAGCGACGTGGCGAGAATGTCCTCACCCACCGCGGCCACCTTTGGATCGATCGGCCGCATCGCGCGAATCTTTCCAGCGAACACGAGCGCCCTCAGAGTCGGAGTATGGGAAAACTGCTCCGGTCGGGAGCGGTTCGCGTCGACGACTCCGGTCACATGCACCGCCGCTTTCGCTCGTTCCTCAAGCGCATCGGCGACGCGCGGGTCGGAGAGATCCGGAAGAACGAAGTGGATCTGCTGTTCGGCGTCTGCGATGAGCTCCAGAAGCTTCTCACGGGGGAGATTTCCGTCGTAGGGCGTGAACACCGCCGACGCCCGCTGGTCCGGGCCCACCTCGACGGTTTCAACCGCCGGGATCAGCTCGGGCCAGTTCGTCCGACCCGAGGCCGGAAGCTGGGGCGCCGTCGTCTCGCTCCAGTAGGTCTCAAGCGCGCGCCCGAACGCCCCTCCGATCGTCGGGTTGTCGATCGTGACCTCGACGCTGTCCCGAAGGTAGATTCCACCCGACGTGAGGCCCATCGATCCGAGGAGCACCCTTCTGCCATCGACCAGAATGAACTTCTGGCAGATTTTCCCGGAAGGGGTGGGGAGGGACCTCCAGTCGAGTTGACGTCGAAAGCCGTACTTCGCGAGCAGCAGTTCCGTTGCGCCGTGGCCGTTCGCGGGAGG
>CAYJTX010000274.1:0-5432 GCA_964372615.1 uncultured Bacteriovoracaceae bacterium
TTTTCAGGTCTCGCCGTGCGTCGACCGGGAAGGCTCTGCCCCGCCCTCGGACTTCGGTATTCACTCGTGATTCCATGTCGATGGCTGGTCACGAGCCTCTCTTTCCACGCGGTTCTGGTTACGATCGATTCGAAATTCCGGCACAGCCCTTGCTGCCCACGGGCCCCTGCATGATCCCCGCGTTCAATCCCATCAGGCCGAACGCCCTCTTCAAGCGCCCGCAGGCGGGTCTTGCTTCCGCTGTTCTTTTTTCAATCGCCGTCGTTTGCCCGAGTGCGTCCGCAAGCGCGCCCGCTTCGACTGCACGCGAGCCTATCGGCTCGACTGAGCCGCATCCCGGGTACGAACGCAGGTTTCTCCACGTCGCCTGGAGCGGATTCGAGCGCGAGGTCCTGCGCGAGCTGCGGCTGGAGAGCCAGACCTCGCTCGAGGTCGCCCCGATCGCTCCGCAAAGCGACGAAGTCGGCGTGTGGATCGCGTTTGACGTACGGCCCGGGGCTGACGAGCGCCTGACCGGGAGGCTCCTGGAACAGGTTCAGGCGGCCTCGGAGCTGGCCGGCGAGACGCCCCGGCTCGCGATTCCGGACCCGGGTCAAGCCGACGCTGAGCTTCGCTGCGAGCGCGACGGGACGGGCGGCGCGGTCTCCAGGGGCATCTGCCTGGCCGGCGTATCGGTCGCCGTGCCTCTGAAGTCGGACTTCTCGCTCCAGCTCTCCTGGCGCGGGTCCGCGATCATTCACGATGTCTCCCTCCGGTCGCTCGCCGCGCACGTGCCCGCGAGCGGAAGCCTGTCGGTCGAACGGACCCGCACCGACCTGAGCCTCTTCGGCGGCGGCGAGGCCTCGAGCGTGAGCGTCCGCGAGCTGCTTCCGGCGGAGCGCTCCGAGCTCGCGCGGGGGCGCCTCGAGGCCCGCCTGGTTGCCGTTGGCCGGATGAGCCTGGCGTCCATTGCAGGCCCCGTGTTCGTCGATCTGCTTCGACCCGCCACCTCGCGAGTCACACTCGACGGCCAGGCCCTGGAAAAATTCCCCTACGAGAGACCCTGACCATGATCCTCAGGGCACTTTGGATAGCGCGCGCCCTGTTCCGCTCTCAGATTGACGCGATGCGCCCAACGCTGGCGCTTCTGGCACGCCGGCTCTGGGTGAGCATCCTTTGCGTTTCCCTCGTGCTCGGGCCGCTCGCGGGCCCTCACACGGCGAACTGACGATTCCCATTGAATCGGATAAAATCTGGGGCGGGGGTGGCGACTGAGAATCGGGGTTGTCTTGTTCCTGGAGTTCGGGTTTGCGTGCGGTCTCGCGCGGGCGCACGAGGCCGAAAAACCGACCGGGCCGGTCGCGGGCGTTGCCGGGATCTTCGGCGCCACCCACGGAGGCTACGGCTTCATCGCCTCCTCGGAGGCGGAGGGGAGCGCCCACCTCGCCTTCGGCTGCACGGCCGAAGAGGTCAGCGGGTATTGGTCCGACTACTGCCGCGCGCGAGGAAGCTCCCGGAGCACGCGGTCCACGGACCTGTCGAGATTCGTCACCGACACCGCCCGCCCGCTGCTGGCGGCCCGGCTTCGCGAGCAGACCTATGAGTACCTGGGAATTCAGCACTGGGCCGCGCAGCGGTGGACAGGTCCGGCGCTTTCGCGGCCCGAGTGCCTGCCGGGGACCTCGACCTTGCCGGAAGATCTCGCACGGCTCCCGGACTCCCCCCCGCTCGACCTCGAGATCCAGGCCGCCGTGGATCCCCGCAGGACGCTCCTCGGCAAAGCTCGCGCGGCGAGCCTGCAGTATCTGCCGACGAATCTGCTTCGCGCTCTCGCGCTCGGCGACCAGCTCGACAACGCAGCTCAGCGCTTCCAGTGCGCCAGCGCGCCGAGCAACCCTCCCCCGCGCTGCATCGACCTTCGGAATCACCTGGCCCGGCTGAAGTCAGCCTATCCCGTGCTCTGGGGTCAGACGAGCGCCCAGTTCGTGCTCGAGCGCGATGAGTTCGGCCCCCTGGAACGGGTCGTGCCCCTGCGCGAGACCCTTCACCGCCTCATCGGAGCGGAAGGAGCTCCGCCCGGAGCGAGCGTGGACGAGATCACCGCCCGAGGTCGCGGCCTCTACGAAGCAGCCACGCGCTCGATCGACGCCCGCTCACTCCCGGGGCTCGAGAGGCGCATCCAGGATGCGGCACGGGCCGCAACTGAAACCGGTGCCCCCGCTCCGCTGCGCGCGGCGTTCGACGGCGCATATGGCGCCACCCGGGAGCTCAGGACCGACTACCGTGGGGATGTCCGAGCCGGTGTGAACCTCCTCTGCGACGAGATTTTCGGAGGCCTCGGCGGACTGGTGATCAGCTACCCGAACGTCGTGCGGCAGGCGCTCATCGAGATGAACGAGGAGGAGCGCTCGCTCGCCCGCGCGGTCCTCTGCTCGTCGTCAGTATTCGAGCGGACACGTCCCCTGCGGCAGTGCCAGGGCGTCTCGGGGGGCCCCCTGCCCGGTTCATCTCCGGTGAAGGTCGACCGCGTGACCTACTCCTGGCCCTACCAGGCTTCGGAAGGCTACACGATCCGCCGGCCTCGGCCAGAAGACGCGATCGAGATCGACCTCAACGTAAACGTTCTGGCCGACTCCGGACTCGACGCCGCCGAGGTATCGTCGACGCTCGCTGCCTGGCAAAGACGCGCGGAGGACTGGTACAACTGCAACGCGGAAGCCGCCGCGGCCTACACCCCGGTCTCCGGCACCTACTCCCACTCCTGCCCTCCCTCGCCCTCGATGCGTCGCGCGCCTCCCGTCCGCTTCCGGATCCGGGCCACCCCCGTCGAGCTGGAAAACGCGAGGCGGCCCACGATCCGGCTGCACCAGTGCTACCGCCTCGAGCTGCTGGAACCGGACAACACCGACTGCGGGAAGATCCGAGACTACCTCCTCAAGCGCTGCCGGGAGCGTGGGGACTCAGCTACCGCCTGCGAGGCCCAGACCCCGCCGCCAGCCTCGCCCTTGAACAACCGCGCGAACTCGGGAAATCTCACGCTCGACACCGGTTTCGGAACCGTCCTTCATGAAATGGGTCACATGCTGGGACTGGACGACGAGTACGCCGACGAAACCTATGCATTCAATGAGCTGGGTGAGCACGATTCGATCATGAGCCAGCCGCGAGATTCATCGTCTCGACTCTACGCCCGGCATCTCGACCAGATGCTCGAGCCCACGCGCTGCGGAGAAGCAGCCACCGGAGCGACTCCGTGACCTGGCTTCCGAGTGTCGTCCTGGCCGCGCTCTCAGTTTCCGCACGCGCCGGGGAGCCACCCGAGTGGCTTGCCATGACCTGGACGAGAACCGGGGTCGACACCGAGGGCGCCTCCGCATACGAGCGCCTCAGCGCGCGCCCAGACCTCACGGTGAGCTGGACGACGGCGTCGCGGGGCTCCGACTGCTCGCCGGAGGGCGGCATTTACCGCGGCAAACTCAAGGCCGAGGAGCTCGAGGCGCTCGTCTCGGCCTCCGAGCGAGCGCTCTCGTCTCAGCCTTCGCCCCGGGCCGATTCGGCTTCGCCTCGGGACGCGTACCAGGAACTCCAGTCAGAGAGAGGCGCTCCCGGCACTGTGCGCTCCGGAGGAATCACGCGGGCGACCGACGCGACCCGGGAGCTCGAGGGCAGAATGACCTCGGTCAAGAAGACGCTCAAACCCCAGTCCGCCGTCACCCTGACCGCGCGCCGAGGCCCGGGAGGAACGATCCGGGCCCGCTTTCGCCTGGAGGGGCTGGCACCTGCGCGCCTGGTCCTTCCGAGGGATGCCGGCGAGGCCTTCCGGATCGCAGGTTCCAGCCGGATCACCTGGGCGATCCGACCGAAGAAGCTCATCGTCGAGCTGACGCCCCGGTCGCCCGAAATCTCGCTCACGCTCGCGGCCAAACCTGTCGCCGCGAAGCGGGCGGTCCTCCGCTACGCGAACTCACTCATCCTCCATCACCTGCGTGAGCCGCCAGATTCTCTTGGCTCCGCCGCGCCGGAGCTCACTCTGTGTGCCGCGATTCAGGCTCAAAACTGACCTTCGGTCAGTCTTGAAGGGTCGGAAGGGAGGTTGGCCAATCCTAAACTGACCCAGGGTCAGTTTACGGCCAGGTTCCGCGGTCACGCGGCGACCTATGGTAGAGTGCGCCCCATGGACGCCGCGACGCTCCAAGCTCTGGAATGGCCGAAGCTCGTCGACCTGGCCGAGGCCGAGGCCCGGTCCGAGCCCGGCCGCGCGCTCGTGCGCTCGTGGGCGGATCCGACGTTCTGGGCCCAGGATCTCGCGAGCGCGCGACAAAGGCAGCTGGAGACGCTCGACGTGACGCGGGTCCTGGACCGCGTGGGACTCTGGGGGCCACTGACCGGTCTGCGCGACCCGGCGCCTGCTACCGAGGCGCTGGCGAAAGGGGCCATCCTGGAGCTTGCGCAGCTCGCCGCGGTCCGCGGGTGGCTCGTAGCGATCGACGCCTGGGGAAGCACCCCTCGCGAGGAGATCCAGGGCGAGACGATTCGCCGCGCGCTCTCCGGCCTTCCCGACGCCCACGAGCCGCTGCGGATCGTCGACAAGGTCCTCACGCCCGAGGGTGAAATTTCGGATCGAGCGTCGCCCCGGCTCGCGCAGCTCCAGTCGGACGTTCGCGCCCTTCGCCGCGAGATCCAGTCCAAGCTCGACTCCCTCGTCCAGGAGTACTCGCAGCGAGGGATCCTTCAGGATTCCTTCGCGGACCTGCGCGACGGTCGTTACGTCGTACCCGTGAAAACCTCCCACCAGGGCGAGCTCGACGGAATCGTTTTCGAGGCCTCCGTGAGCCGGCAGACGGTCTACATCGAGCCCAGGCAGCTCGAGCCTCTCAATAACAAGCTCCGCCAGCGACAGAACGACGTCGCGCAGGAAATCTACGAGATCCTGAAGGAGACCTCGCGCAGGCTCGCTCCGTTCGGCCCCGAGATCGCCTCGGCTGCCGCGATCCTCTCGCACTGGGACGCCGTTCAGGCGCGCGCCCGCCTCGGGCGCCGCTTCTCGGGAAAGACTCTCGACGTCGTCGAGGAGCGCGAGTTCCGGCTGAGTCAGACCGCGCACCCCCTGCTCTGGTTCGCGATCGACCCGGCCACGATCGTCCGTAACGACGTCGACTTCGGGGAGCCTTCCCTCTGCCTGCTGCTCACCGGTCCGAACACGGGCGGCAAGACCGTCCTGCTCAAGACACTCGGTCTCGCGGGCCTCTGCGCGCGTACGGGCTTCCCCTTTCCTGCCGCCGAAACGCCGCAGGTGCCGTACTTCGACGAGTTTTTCGCCGACCTGGGCGACCCGCAGTCCATCGAGCGGCATCTCTCGAGCTTTTCGGGGCATCTGATCCGCTACCGGGAGCTGCTCGAGCGGCTGACCGATCACCCGCTCGTGCTCATCGACGAGCTCAACGCGGCGACCG
>CAYJTX010000275.1:0-5397 GCA_964372615.1 uncultured Bacteriovoracaceae bacterium
CCTTCGTGGGAAGGGTTCTGTTTTCCCTGGAGGCCAGAGGAACCCAATGACCTAAGGAAGTAGTGCTAGATCTCTCCGAGCGGCAGCCCCGACGCCTCGCAGTCGAAGTCAGGGGACTTGTGGTGGAATCGCCTCAGGGCGCCGAGGTAGTCCTCGAGCAGGTCTCTTCCCAGCCAGTGGGCGAGGTCTTCCCTCTGGAACGAGAAGAACACGGGGACGAACGGTTCGGCCTGGCCCTGAACGCGGTGAAGCGCGATCTCGACCACCAGGTCCATCCGGAGGAACCGGTGGCCTTCATCGCGGATTCGCGAGAGGTTCGCCAGAAGAGCTTCACGCACCGAGGTGTCGCCGCAGCCGGGGCTCTCGAGAGCCCTTGTCCTCGCCCACTCGAAGCGGCGCTCGTAGGTGGCGAGGTCGAAGCGGTCGGACCACTCCGGGAGATGCCGGCCGGCCTCCGGACCGCGCACGAACAGGGTCCCGTCCGGCCCCCGGGTGAAGACACTCTTGAAGCAATCGGTCGCCTGGAGACTTTCGAAGCCGCGCCGTTCGCCGGGATGGAGCCCGAGCAGGCCGACGGGCAGGTCATTTGTCGCGCGCGGCAGGATCGGGTCGAGCCGTGCAGCCAGCCGTTCCCCGATCGCTCGCAACGCCGGGTTCGCCCGCGTGATCGTCGCTCCCTGCGTGTCGCGCCAGTGGTCGCAGTTTCCACGGCGTACGAGCTTTCGGCAGATGGATCGGGCCTGAGACGTCTCGAGCCCCTCGGAGTCGATCCCAAGGCTTGCCCAGAAGCCCATCCTGCCTCGGAAGAGGCTCAGGCATCCGCGGTCGGCTCCGCACTGGCTCACGCGACCTGCGATCACCTTCCACACCGGCGTCAGGTCGGCGGTGATGGAGTAGCTGGCGCCCGAGCAGAGGTTCGAGATGACGTTGATCCGGTCGTCGGCGACGCTTTCGCTGCAGCTCTGCGCGAGATCGAACATGCGCTGCTCGATCATGTTGTGGTCGTCGCGGTTATTGGCCGTCGTCGAGTGGAAGATCTCGTGCAGGAGCGTGTCTTCGGGGAAGGGAGAGTACGCTTCGAAGATGCTGGGAGAGGGCGCGAACTTCCTGAGAATCGCGTTCCAGGTGTCGGACGGCAAGAGCACGACCGGGCGCTTGAGGGAGTGAAGCGAGTCCAGTAGGCTCATGTCGTCGATGAGTCCGGCGACCGCCGCTCGCTCAGAGGGGAAGTAGAGGGACCAGGCTCCGCGCAAATTGACCGCGCCGAAGCCGAGAGTCGGTCCGTCCTGGCTCAGGCAGCTCACGACGGTGCGCCTTGCCGAGGCGATCCACTGCAGGATGTAAGGATTCAGCTCCGGATACGAACGGCCGCAGCCCTCCAGGAGCTTTCGGAGCGTGGACTCGAGCCAGCGGTTCACGCGCGCTTCGACGTCGGCGCGCGGGATCGACCCGTTGCGCTCGGCGATGCGGAAGCAGTGCGGGTGCAGCTGGAAGCCGAAGCGAGTCCGAAAGCCGCCGGGCACTGGCCTGCGCTGCCCGGAATCGCCCAGGGGGTCGAGCGTTCTGGCGTAGCCCATCGGGTCGACGATGACGTCCGCTTCTCCGCTCCGGATGGAGGCTCGAGGAGCGAGCGTGAGAAGGGCGAAGAAGCCCGTGGCGGCAAGCGCGGCGTTTCGAGTCAGACGCGCGTGTGGGGAGCGCATGGGGACTTCCTTCTCCGAGGTACGTCGGAAAGCTACTTTTCAGCGGCGTTGCTCGCGCCGGCAGGCTTGAAGCTCACGTCAGCGGTGTCGTCGCCCACGAGCTTGGCCGAGCCGTGGAGCTCCAGGGCGATGCCCGACGTGAGGTTCATCGGAACGGGATAGTCGATGGCGAAGTCGGTGATCTGGCCCCGGTAGCTCCAGCCGTTGGTCGTGTTCTGCGTCAGCTCCGTGCGCGATCCGCCCGAGATTTTCGTGACCTTGATCGTGTCGACGTTCGGCTCTCCTGAGAGAAAGATGTACTTTTGCCGGAACGCGAGCTTCTGCGCCTGCAGGCTCGCCGCAAGCGATCCGAGCACCGAAGATACGCTGCTCGTGCAGATGTCGTAGGTCGATCCCCCGAGCGCGGTCGCCATGTCGATGTAGCGCTGGCCCCGGTAGGCGCGGCCGCCGAGGCAGTTCGTCCGGGCCGCGGTCGAGACGGCTGAGTACCACTTGAGGAGCTGCGAGCTCGTCTTCAAGGTCAGGAAATTCGCCTTATAGGTGTTGAAGCTCGAGGTCTTGGTGCCGGACTGGGGGAATCCGACGTCTTCGCAGGGCCCGACGTACCCGTCGCTGCGCGTGCAGAAGGTGACGCCCGAGGTGTCCTCGCCGTTGCCCACGACGACGACCACGAGCAGGGCGTCGCTGCGGATGAAGCCGGTTCCGGGCGCCTTGTACTTGAGCGCGTTCCAGATCGTGGAGAGCCCCGGCTCGTAGCCGTTCAGGCTGTTGTTGATCTGGGAGTAATTGATGAAGCCGGTGTACTGGTTGGGCCGGGTGAACACGGAGGCCGAGATCTGGCCCGGCTGGCCGAGCTGGGCGCCGGGGAAGGGCGGTACCCACTCCGAGCCCCAGTTCTCGTCATGGCGCGAGCCGATGACCTGATCCATCGTCCGCTGAGTGGTGAGCGGGGTCGTCGCGAAATGAAAATCCCAGCCGCTGTTCTCGAGTCCCTGAAGGAACGACTTCGTCTGCGTTTCGATGTCGTTGAAAATCTCGAAGATCGAGCCGGTGTCGTCTTCCGCGAGCAGGATGTCGACCTTGGGGGGAATCGTGTAGAAGCCGGGGCCGGCCGCCTGGGAGGAACTCTCGGTCACGACGAAGGCCTGCTTGCCACAGCCTCCCAGAAGCGGGGCGAGCAGGAGCGCGGCGCAGACGCCTGTCGCTTCCAGTATCCATGGGGCCTTTGCATTTCTTCGCGCGCTGTTCATCTTCGCGGACTCCGTCACCCCTCCCACCGAGCAAGGGGGGTGCCAAAAATGACACATAGAGTATAAAAACCGATAACAGACTGACTTTATTATATAAAAAACCATAAACAGGGAGACGCCCGCCTCCGGGCCCAGGGCGCGGTCCCCGGCGGGCTCCAGACGGGTGTCGAAGGATTTGTCGGGTGGGATTACACTCAAAGTACATGGAGAACACCTCCAAGGTCCTCTTCGAGGACGACACGCGGCCCCGGTGGTACATCGCGTTGGGTGACCGCTGGATCGGCCCGCTCGCTGCGGCCGATGTTTACGAGAAGATCCTGGCGGCGGAGATCACCTGGGCGCATTTCGTGTGGACGCCGGGAGACACGGAGTGGCGGCGCATCTGCGACGCGCCCACCTTCCAGGCCGCCGTTCCGGGACAGCCCGCGCGAGGCGTGCAGAAGGAAGTCAAAGAGGCGGCGACGTCTCCGGCCGTTCGGAAAGCTCCTCGCGGCCGGCCGGCCGGCCTGGCGGGCGAGCCCCGCAGGGAATGGTACCTCTACTACAACGACTCGCAGTTCGGGCCCTTCAGCGCCGAGGATCTGAGCCGTTTTCTCAAGGTCGGCAAGATTCACGGGCGGGTCCACGCCTGGAAAGACGGCATGGACAACTGGGATCGCCTCGAGAGGATTGAGCAGTTCGGGACCGAAGTGGTCCTTTCATCCGTGGCGCGCAAGAAGCGAAAGGACAAGACGGTCACGGACCGCGGCGGACGGTTCGCCGGCCTTCGCGAGCGCGAAAAGCGCGCGGCTGAGGCGACGGCGGTGGCCGCGCGCGAGCAGAGAAGTGCGCCGCGTCGGCCGCTGGTCGCGCGCATTCTGCTGGCGAACGCGGAATCCGTGATCGTCGCGGTCTGCCGTGATATCAGCGTAGGCGGGATGCAGGTCCTCACGGACCGGATTCCCGGCGCCACCGGCATGAAGCTCAGGATGAACGTGAGCCCGGCCGGCGGCGGCCGCGGCGGCCGCATCAGGCCGTTCGTCGCCGAGGGCGTCATCGTTCGCATCCTGGAGGACGGCCTTGGGTTCAGCTTCCGATTTGAACGGCTCCCGGACGACGCCCGCAGGGCCATCGAAGGTTACATCAGCACCTAGCGGGGGTGCCTGGACGGGTTGCCCCAGGCCGGTCGGCTTTCCGGGGCTGCCTGAGGGATGGGTCTCCGACTGGGAGACTTTTCCGGCCAGCGACGCGTCGTTGCAGCTCTTCGCGGCGACGCACCGGCGAGAGCCCGGGTCGGGTCCTCGCGCGCTCGTCGTGCTCCATGGTTTCGGGGAGCACGGAGGCCGTTATCAGCACGTGGCCCATTTCGTACGCGAGGGGGTCGATCACGTGCTGATCGTCGACCACCGGGGACACGGAAGATCGGAGGGCTTGCGCGGCCACCTCGACCGCTTCGACCAGCTCTCCGACGACGCCGCGCTCGCGGTGCGGCGCCTGGACGAGAAGCTGCGGAAGCGTTTCGGCTCGGCCGAAATTCATCTTTTAGGCCACAGCCTGGGGGGGCACGTCGCGCTCCGCATGCTGCTTGCGCATCCCGACCTTCCGCTCCGCTCAGCCACTCTCTCGGCGCCTTTTCTCGGCATCAAGGCGAAGGTGCCGATCGTGAAGAAGGCGATCGCGGTCGCGCTGGCGCGAGTCTGGGGGTCGCTGCAGCTCGATACCGAGCCGGATGTCTCGGCGCTTTCTCACGACAAGAGCGTCTGCGAGAGCTACGCGGCCGATCGGCTGGTCCATTCGAAGATGACGCCGAGGTTTTACATGCAGCTGCGGGCCGCGATGGCGGACACGCTTGGCCGGCAGGACGGGATTCTCACGCCGCTGCAGATCCTGGTGCCGATGCAGGACCCCATTGTCGATCCGGAGCTCACGCTCCGGTTTTTCAGGGACCTCAAGCACAGGGAAAAGCAGCTGCGAACTTACGCGGGTTTTTTCCACGAGCCGATGAACGAGATCGGCAAGGAGCAGGTCTTCGAGGACATCGTCGCATGGATCCGCTCTCATTGCAGGGTGGCCGGGGCGCAGCCGTGAGCCAGGCGGGGGATCTCAGGGGCAGCCTCGTGAGGCTCGTTCGGAAGCTGAGTTACCGCGAGGGGGACTTCACGCTCGTGTCCGGCAAGAAGAGCCCGTTCTACGTCGACCTCAAGTCGACGACCCTGCATCCCGAGGGCGCCTCTCTGGTCGGACGCCTGGCGGTGGAGCGCATTTTGGAAAGCCGATTTTCCGTCGACGCCGTCGGCGGTCTCACTTTGGGTGCGGACCCGATCGCGACCGCCGTATCGCTCGCGGCGCGCGAGCGCGGACTTTTCTGGCCGGCGTTCATCGTTCGCAAGGAGCCCAAGGGCCCCGGGGCTCAACAGTACATAGATCGGACGAGCGTCGGGGAGGGAAAGAGTGTGTTATATGGC
>CAYJTX010000276.1:0-5368 GCA_964372615.1 uncultured Bacteriovoracaceae bacterium
TCGCCGTGACGTCGACGTAGCTGAACCAGGTTTTGACGCACGCAGGTAGCCGGGTCGAGGCGAGCGAGCGCAGGAGCAGCGAGCCGTCCGCTCGCATGCGCTCCAGGCGTCCCGTGTCGCTGGCCGAGCCATCCACGTAGCGCACCCACATCCGGAGCTGGTTGCCCTCGACGAAGAGCGGGTAGCTCTGGATCGGGTGGCAGCCGCTCACCTTGCTGCGTGCAGCCTCGTTCTCGGAGTCTACGTAAAAGCTCTCGATGATGCTCGCGGCGGTCACGGTGGTTTCGCCTCTCTCGGAGTCCGTGCACGCGACCATCAGGCGTATCGAGCGCAACCGCCCGAGCTCCGTCACGATCGGATAGCGATCTGCAGCGCCCGCCCCACCCGTCGCGGAGAGCAGGCTGGCGCCAAGGATGATCTGGAAGAAAACTCGCCGACGGAGGAACCTAGGATTCATAGGGGGGAGGAAATCCAAGGTCCGTGCCAGGAAAAAACGCCTGGTTTCACAGGGGATTCAGCTGTGCCCTGCCCAGAGTCTAGACAGCTGAACGCCTGCGAGCGCCGCGGCTACGCCGGGTTCACCTGGAACATCGGGAAGTACGCGCTCATCTTCCCGCTCCCGTAGTCGCTCGCGAGCTGGGGGATGTTGTCCCAGGAGTAGAGCGGGCTGTCGATCGTGGGCAGCCAGCCGGTGTCCTCGGCGAAACGCACGGCCGCGCGGCCCTGCATGTACCGCGCGTAATGCGTGTGGACGTGGATGTGCCGGCTGATGCACTCGATCGCGCGCACGGACTGAATCTTCATCCCCTCCTTCCAGCCCGCGGTCGTGACCACGCCCTGACGAGCGAGCGCCCTGAGGGTCGCGCGGATCACGGGCGAGCCCACGTAGTCGATGAAGATCGATACGCCGAGGTCTATCGTGTTGCGCTTCACGGTCTCCAGGAAGACCTGCTCCGACTCCATGTAGTTCTTCTTGTAGACGGGATCGGTCGCGTACCTGTTCTCGTCGAAGTCCAGGTGCGGGAACTTGCGCCTGTCGATCGGCTTGATGCCCATCTCATGGATGAGCTTCAGGCGTTTGTCGTCTGACGAAATCATGGCGACCCGGCAGCCCGCGAACTTCGCGAGCGCGAGCTCGGCCATCGAGACGCCGCCGCCCCAGCCCCAGACGAAGGGGGCCGGGCAGTCCTCCTCGGTCATCTGCAGGCGCCAGCATCCGTAGGCGAGCTTCCAGTTCGCCCAGGCGGTGATGTATCTCAGTGAAAACGCCGCCCACTGCTGGAGGGAATACTGGCTTTCCTCCGGAATGAGGATGACCTGCTTCTCGTGCAGCTTCATCTGCTTCGCCAGCACACCCATCGTATTCGGGGCGTCGTAGCCGAGGATCTTCTCGGGGTAGCCGAACTTGTCCCAGACTCCGTTGCAAAAGATCAGGCATACGTCGCCCTTCTTCACGGTCGTGACGGCCGGGCCGGTCTTGAGGATGCGCACGACGCCTGCGTTGCCGATGACGACGCCCTCTTCGCTGCGCTGTCGGCAGATGTCGACCGGTTTGCGCTCGAGAGCATGGGTCATGTTGCCTTCCCAGCAACCGTAGAGGGGCTCGGCAAGCACTTCGAAGTCGGTGATGTCCGGAAAAGTGAACTCCTCCTTCACCAGCTGAGCCGGTCCGGAGTTTTTCGGATCCTTGCCCATGTGTAGGACCCAGGCTTCCGTCGTGATTTTCCCTGCTGGATTGGCCATAGTTTTCCCCCTTGCGTTGAAGAGTCGCCCCTCGCCCGGAGCGTAACTCATGGGGCTGGCGCTACAAGAAGGAACTGGGTAGGCTTCCGGCCCAGAGGATTCTGCGATGATGGCCCTGACCGAGAAGCTGACGGAGCGCGTATTGGATCGGTTGCCGGCGAAGGTTCGCGAGACGGCCTACCTGAGAGCCTTCGGCCTGCTCAAGGTGCCGATGATCCTTTTCACGTCGCCGAGCGTGCTTGAGCTCAGCTCCGAGCGCTGCGAGATCCGGATCCCGCTCAATCGCCGCACGAGGAATCACCTCAAGTCGCTCTACTTCGGGGCGCTCGCCGTGGGCGCCGACTGCGCTGGGGGCATCATCGCGATGAAGCTCATCCGCGAAGCGAAGGCGGACGTCTCGCTCCTGTTCAAGGATTTTCACGCCGAGTTCCTGAAGCGCGCCGAAGGCGACGTCCACTTCACCTGCTCCGACGGGCCCGCGATCGCGGAGGGGGTCAGGAAGGCGCTGGCGAGCGGCGAGCGCGAGAACTGCCCCGTGCGGGTCGTGGCCACCGTGCCCTCGAAGCTCGGCGACGAGCCGGTTGCGAAGTTCACGCTGACGCTCAGTCTGAAGAAGAAACGCTAGCGCTCGCTCGGAGCGGACGGCCTCTTCGGCGGAGCCCTGATCTCCTGCGGACTATCCCAAGTGGGTACTCCCGGGCCCGAAGAGCGCCCTTTGGGCCGGTAGGTATCCAAGACGGATACGTCATGTGCCAGCGATTTGACGCCGCGGCGATGAGTGACACGGCGTCCGCAAGTCCCTAGAATGGTGTCGAACACCATGTTTGGGGGCACCAGGGATGGCTGAGCGGGGAACGCTGCAGTGGATGCGGAGTGCCGGGGAGGGGCTCAAGGTCTGGTGGCGCGCGGACCGGCTGCGCCGCTGGCTCCTGGTGGGAACGTTTCTCTACATCAGCTTCATGATGCAGGGAGTACCCCTCTGGGACGACGACTTCACGAGCTGGCACTGGAAGGTCAAGGACCACAGCCTTTTCAAGTACCTCCTGGAGATCCTGTCGCCGATCTCCACCCAGCCTCAGCACTGGGGCTTTAACGAGCGGCCGGTGCAGGCCTTCGTTTACAAATTCTTCTATTACATCAGCGGCTACGATGCCTGGAGCTACTTCCTCTTCAAGAACGCCGTCCTCTCCGGGGTCGCAGTTCTCATCTACACCTGGGGCCTCAGGCTCGTGCCGCGATCCCCCGAGGGGCAGCTCGCAGCTTTCGCGGCGGCTCTCTTCTTCGTTCTGACTCAGGGTCCGGTCGCCGCACAGCTTCTCTTCCAGGATTTCGCCGTCGTGGCGGAGATGATCCTTCTCCTGCTGACGTACCTCACCTGGCAGGCGATCGAGGATACGCCGCCCGACTGGCGCTGGCTGTCCAATCCCTCCGATCCCGCCATGCGCCGCTGGTTCGTGCGCTGGCTCGGGCTCTGCGGGATCGCGTACCTGGGATTCAAGACGAAGGCCGACGTGAAGCTGTTTCCGTTCGTGCTGGTGGGCTACGTGCTGCTGATTCGGCCACGGCAATGGGCCTTGTTCCTGCTGCCGGCGACGATCATGATTCTGCTCGCCGTTCCGTGGGGCCCGGGCATCTTCACCAAGCTTCCCCCTTTCATCCCGGGTTCGGCCGGAAGCGAGATCGGCTGGATGTGGCAGCCCGCTTCATTTGATCGCCTCTTAGACTTTCTCTGGACTCGGGGGGGGTATGACTTCGGAGTGAGCATGCGGGCCGCGACGATCTCACTCTCGGGATTGCTCGGGCCGTTCCTGCTCTTGGGTATGATCGGATTTATCATCTGGAAGGCGACAACACTTCCGTTCGCGCGTACCCGGCCCTACCTGCTCGCCTCGAGCCTCTTCTTCCTCTGTGGACTCAGCGCGCTCTCCGGAGCGCATCTGATTTTGTCGGCGAAGGGCGCCTCCGAATCGGACTTGCCATTGTTCCTGGGACTCCTCGGGGGGATCCTTCTCTTGGGCGAGATCGGTCTTCTCATCAGGAAAGCGCAGTATCGCGAGGAAATTCTCGGGATCCTGCTCTCCAGCCCTGTCGCCCGGGCCCGAACGTTCGTGCTTGTCTGGTTCCTCGTTCTCCTCTGCGGCATGAGCGCGCTTTCGGCGATCAACTACTCCTTCCGCATCCGGTACGCCATCCTCCACATGTTGCCGGCGAGCCTGCTCCTCGCCTGGGTGTTCGGGCTTTTCGTCGCCTCTCGGGCGAAGCTGCCCCTTTGGGCGACGATCGGGGGCCTGGCCGTATTTTCGATTCAGGCCGGCATCAATCTCAACCGCTCGATCACGTACCGCCGGGACATGGGCCAGGTTCTGGTCGCGGTGGATCAGGCCTACGAGTACCTGGCGAAGAACTTCCCTGACGCCAAGCTCGCGCTCCTTCCGGACTTCCGTCCCTACGATTATCGCCCGGGGGCCGGGAAGATTTTTCTCGAGAAGGAGTGGCTGGGCTCGACCGACGACCTTCCGAAGAAGCACACGCCATTCAAGACTTACACGATCTCGTGGAGCCCCTCGCTCTGGGCGCAGCTCGACCTGGTGGAGCACTTCAGCGGCTGCCGCTCCACCTCGCTCTTCGATCTGCTCTTTTCGTGTCCGCCTGGCACGGGAGCGCATCTCATGAAGTACATCGGGCCGGACGTGACGTTCGACCTGGCCGAGACGGCCCGCTCGAAAGGGGACCTCGCCACGGCGCGAAGGCTGTACGACGACTTCGTCGCCAGGTATCCATGGAATCTCGGGGCGCACTTCTCGCTCGGGCTCACTGCTTTCCAGCAGCGCGACTTCGCGAGATCGATCGAGTCCTACAACCTCCTGGAGCATTACTTCCCGAATCACATGGCGATCCTCTACAACTACGCGCTCGCGCTCGCCGAGGCTGGCAAGTACCTGCCCGCGGTCGAGCGGCTCAAGTTCGTGATCTTGCGGGAGCCGACGAACTACGCCGCCCTGATCAACCTCTACTGGACCTACCGTAAGGCCGAGAAGAAATCGCGGGCGCGCGAGACCATCCTCAAGATTCAGAAGTTGTTCCCGAACGACGCCGAGGTCGCGAAGCTCGTCGCCCAGTGACCTGGCGGGTCGCCAGGGACACGCGTCAGGCCGGCCAGCGGCGTGCGTAACTCCTCGAAAGCGCGGCGGCGGGGCCAGGCCCGGCGGCTGCACTGAGTGTGGAGCGTGCGCTCGCGGTGGGTGGACCGACCCCACCATGGATCGGCGGGCCGGGACAACCCGGGCTGAGCGATCGAATCCGCAACCTCGTACGGCAGAACACAACCCACCTCAACCACCCCAACACCCGGGCAGGCTGCCCGGGTGGTCACTCAGGCTCCACTGCCGCGGGCGCGCACCTTCCTGAAAAGAGTTCCAAAGAATTCCAAAATAGTTCGGAAAGCTTCTTGCTCGCGAAGCGACTTCGCTTTATATTGTCAATACCCGCGCGGTTATCGCTGAAAAACAGCGAGAATTCGAAAGCGGCTCTGAGTAGATCAGAATTTAAAACGGAAGGAGGCCCCCATGAAGCAAAACATGTTCCTGAGCGTAGCCAAGACAATCGGTTTTGATGGCGCGGTTTC
>CAYJTX010000277.1:0-5337 GCA_964372615.1 uncultured Bacteriovoracaceae bacterium
CGCCGAGCACGAGCGTGGCCGGACGAACCACCGCACCGACGGAGTCCGCGCGATCGCGGCGGCCTCAAGGGACCACGCTTCTACGCTCCCGCCGCCGCGCGACGAAGGAGAAGCTACGCTGGCCGCCCACCTGACAGCACTGCCGCTAGCCGTGCCCCCCCATCAGGAAAGGCTGAGCGAGAAAACTCCCGTCGCGCGCCGCGGCGTCACGCTCGAAAAACTCCCGTCCCGCGGTCCAGAGCGCGGCTGGGTCGGCGGTCGAGAAGACCGTCTTTCGAAACTCGTTCGCGCCGCCGAACCCCGCGGAGTACCAGGACAGGAACTTGCGGGCATGGATCATCGCGGTGCGCTCGTTGAAGGCCCCCTCGAGCAGCACGCGCTGGCGCTCGAGCAGCTTGAGGTAGCGCTGGGGAGCCGGCACCACGATCTCACGCCCCTCCCAGAGGGCCCGCGCCTGGTCGAAGACGAAGGGATTTCGCAGTGCGCCCCGACCCAGCATCACGGCATCGACACCCGACCCGCGCAGCCGCGCGAGCGCCTGCTCGGCGGTGTTCACGTCGCCGTTTCCGATGATCGGAAGCGGGCTCCTCGCCTTGACCTCCGAGATGAACTCCCAATCCGCCTGGCCGCTGTAACCCTGCGCGCGGGTCCGCCCGTGGATCGCGACCCACGCGACGCCCGCGTCGGCCGCGGCGCGGACGATCTCGAGCGCATTTCGCGACTCGGAATCCCATCCCGTGCGGATCTTGATCGTGACGGGTATCTTCACGGCCCGAACCATCGCGGCGAGGATCTCTCCGAGTCGGGAGGGGTTGCGACACATCGCGGACCCAGCCCCCTTCTTCACGACCTTGGGTACGGGACAGCCCAGGTTCAGATCGACGAAGTCGGCGCCCAGCCGCTCGACGAAGCGCGCTCCATTGACCAGGTGCTGCTCGTCCTCGCCGAAGATCTGGAGTCCGACGGGACGTTCGTCCGCCGAAAAGCGGAGAAGCTCGAGAGTCTTTGCTCCGCCGTACTCGATGCCCGTGGCTGAGACCAGTTCCGAGACGACCAGCGGCGCCCCGAGCGAACGCATGAGCCGCCTGAAAGGGGAATTCGTGATCCCCGCCATCGGCGCGAGGAGGAACGGGTGCTCAAGCTCGAAGGGACCCAGCTGGACCGGCACTGCTCCCCCGACCTCAATGGCGCCGAAGCGCCTCGACCTCTTCGCGAACCTTGGGCACGTCGCCCGTCAGCACTTCGCAGCCGGTCTGAGTGACCAGGATATCGTCCTCGATCCGAACGCCGATGTTCCGGTACTCCTCGGGCGCGTCCCGGTCGCCGGGCTGCACGTAGAAGCCGGGCTCGATGGTGAAGCACATCCCGGCCTCGACCGGCCTGGGGTCTCCATTCTTCGTGTAGAGGCCCGCGTCGTGAACGTCCATTCCGAGCCAGTGGCCCGTTCCGTGCGGATAGAACCGCCGGAAAGTGCCCTCCTTCAGGATCGAGGCCGGATCGCCCTTCAGCAGGCCGAGCGAGAGCATCCCGTCGATCAGGATCTCGCAGGCCCTCTTGTGGATATCGGGGAGCTTCGCTCCGGGCTTCGCGAGCGAGATGCACTCTAGCTGCGCCTTCAGCACGAGCTCATAGATCCGCGCCTGCGCCGGCGAGAATTCTCGTCCGACTGGGAACGTACGCGTAATGTCGGCCGTGTAGTAGTCCACCTCGCCGCCGGCATCGATGAGGAGCAGATCGCCCTCTCGTAGCCCCTCGTTATTGGAGTGGTAATGGAGGCACGTCGAGTTGCGCCCGCCGGCGATGATCGAGCCGTAGCCCAGGCGCTGGCAGCCATTCCGGCGAAGCTCATACTCGAGCAGAGCTTCGACATCGGACTCGTTCATCCCCGGCCGCGTATCCTGCATCGCCTTGCGATGCGCTCGCGCGGAGACACGCCCCGCCTTTCGCAGATTCTCGATCTCCTCGGGCCCCTTGTAGAGCCGAAGCTCGCCGACGGCGTCGCTCGGATCGCTGATCGGGAGAAGCCCCTTGCCGCTCCTTCCCTGGCCGCGGCGGTACTCGTCGGTCAGGCCGACGATCCGGCGATCGTTTCGCTCATCGAGGCCCATGCGGAAGTACACGCGCTCCGCGTCCTTGAGCAGGTCGGGAAATCGCCGGTCGAGCTCGTCCAGAGAATATGCCTCGTCGGCCCCGAAGACTGAGAGGGCACCCTCGGTTCCATGGCGTTCGCCGTCCCACATTTCTCTCTCGGGATCGCGCCGCCGAACGAAGAGAATCATGCGGTGGGCACCGCCCCCCTGGGATCCGGGAGGGGTCAGCACCAGGATCGCGTCAGGCTCGTCGAACCCGGAGAGGTAGTGAAAGCTGCTCTCCTGCCTGAAGGGAAAATGGACGTCGTGATTCCGCACCAGCTCGCGGGCCGCCGGAAAAACGAAGACGGACCCCGGATGGGCCGCCATCAGGGAGTCTCGCCTCGCCTTGAAATAGCCTGGAAGCTGTGAAATCAACATCGTCGGTCTATTATAACCCTTCACGCCCCGTGTCGATACCGCCGAACACCCTGAAAACAGCCGCCGCAGTGGTCTTCGACCTCGACGGGACCCTCGTCGACTCGCTGAGCTCGACATTCGCGGCCTTCAATCACGGAATCGTGGCCGTCGGAGGGGCACCCCTCGAGCCCAAGGAACTCGTGGCGTTCTTCGGGCCCGGCGAAACCCGAATTTTCGAGAAACTCGTGGGCGCCGACCGGGCCGAAGAGGCTTTCATCGCCTCCCGAGACTTCATGGACCGCAATCTCGCGAACGTTCCCCTGCACGAGGGAGTCGCCGAGCTGCTCGACACTCTGGAAAACCTCGGCCTGGCCCTGGCGATCTTCACCGGGAGAGGGTCCGAAACAACCGACCTGATCCTAGGCCATCATGGGCTCCTCGACCGCTTCGGTGCCGTCGTCACGAGCGATCACGTGATCCACTCAAAGCCTTCGCCTGAAGGCCTGCACATGGCCCTCGGGAAGCTCGGGGTCGAGGCCGCGCGGGCGCTCTTCGTCGGGGACTCGCCGCTCGACCTCGTGGCGGCTCGGCGGGCGGGCGCGATCGCGGTCGCGGCCACCTGGGACTTAGCGGTCGACCGCGCGGCGCTGGAGGCCGCCGGACCCGACCACTGGGTCCATGCGCCCAAGGACGTGGAAGGCCTGGTGCGACTTGCCCCGGGACCGGCCGGTCACCGCCCGGGAAGTTGAATCGCGGTCAGTGCGAGGAAGAGGCCCACGAAGAGGCCGTAAAAGATATGACCGATGAGGTGGGAGAAGACGACGCCCGCGCCGGCCTTCCGGAACTTCTCGAGAGGGTGGTGCTCGGCCACCTCGATGGCCAGCAGCATGCTGACGACGAGGCCATGGAAGAAGCTGATGAGGATGCAGACCAGTACCGTCGAAAAGGCCGTCGGAGACTGGATCGGCGCGAAATACAGGGCGACCGCGTACAGGAACGCGAAGAGGATTCCAGCACCGTAATGGACCGACAGGCCCACGGAGAAGGCGTTGTCTTCCTTCCGGGTATAGAGGGTCCCGATCGCGCGTACCATGTCGGCGTTCGCCCAGCCGAACCCATGAATGAGCCCCATGACCAGGGTCATCGCGGTCGTGCCCGCGATGCCCGCTCCTGCGATGCGAACGACGTCACTCGGTTCCATCCGCTCATTGTGAATACGAATGGGTCGCGACGCAAGTGGGACCGCAAGGCTCAGGCCGGCTTCAAGACGCCGCGCCGGACCTGATCCCTCTCGATCGCCTCGAAGAGGGCCCGGAAGTTCCCTTCGCCGAAGCCCTCGTTGCCCTTGCGTTGAATGAACTCGAAGAAGAAGGGGCCCAGGATCTCTTCTGAAAAGACCTGCATGAGGTACCCGCCGCCCTCGCCATCGAGCAGGATGCCGAGCTCCTCGAGCAGCTTGAGATCCTCCGTCACTCCTGGAACGCGAGTCGGAACGACTTCGTAGTAGGTGTGGGGAACCGTCAGGAACTTGAACTGCTCCCGGTGCAGACCCCGCAGAGTCGAGACCAGGTCGTTGGACTGGAGCGCGAGATGCTGGACGCCGGGGCCCTTCAGACGATCGACGAACTCCTGAACCTGGCTCTCGGGCTCGGTGGCCTCGTTGATCGGCACCTTGATCCGGTTGTCGGCCGACTGAACGACGTCGGAGACGAGGCCCGTCCGCCCCGTGCGAATGTCGAAATGACGGGTCACGACGAAACCAAAGACGTCCTGGTAATATTTCACCCAGGTCTGCATCTGCCCGATCGAGACGTTGTTGGTGAGATGGTCGATCCTTTGAACGCCGAGCGGCGACGGGCTGACGAGCCGCGCGGCGACGAGCCCCTCGTCGAAGAGCGCAGGCCCTCGCTCACCGTTCGGAGCCTTGCGTTCGTCGAACGCACTCACGCGTTCGCGTGTGACGAACCGGTAGCGCACGCGCCCGGGCGTCCAGATCTCAGCGCGCACGACCCTGCCCGCGCGATTCTCGAAAACCTCGGGCTCAAGCGCCGGGCGAGCCCCTCGAGCGACCGTCTCGCGAAACGCCGCCGCCGCGTCATCCACGTCGACTGCAAGCACGCAGATGCCTTCGGCCTGCGCCCTGCGAAACCGGATGGCCTCGTCGCGCTCAGCGGCGGCCGAGCCGTCCCCCTGCGTAAAGAGAATCCGAACCTGGCCCTGGGCAACCAGGACCGTGCGCGTGCCGCGCGCCGGAAGCGAGCGCTCGCCTACGCGCTCGAAGCCCATTTTCCCGTAGAGCGCGACGTGCTTCTCCACGTCGTCCACCACGAATTCGACGTGGTCGAATCCCTGGTTCTGGATCTTCACAGCTGATCGGTCGACCGGATCTGCGTACCGGTCCCGTTCCCGGGCGCCCCGCCGGAACCCAGCGACCCACCCCCGCGCGCGACCTCGTCAGCCACCGCGGTCAGTTGCTTCGAATGCTGCTCGACATCCACGTAAGTATAGCCGTTGAGCACCGCTTCGTAGAAATTTTGCAGCTCCACTCCCTCGCGGGGCTTGATCGCGCCCTCGCGCACCTTCGCGTCGATCTGTTCCTTGACCCGCTTGGCAAGGTCCGTGCTGCTGTACTGGATCCAGGAAAGCACGCCTGCGATGTTGTTCCCCGGAATAACCTCCTCGATGTAATAGCCTCCCGGCTCCGTCTCATCGAGGAAGACGTGCACCTCGTTCACGCGCCCGAACAGGTTGTGCAGGTCGCCCATGATGTCCTGATAGGCACCCATCAGGAAAAACCCGAGGTAATAGGGCTCGCCCGTCCTCAAGTCGTGAAGCCCCAGAGATCGGA
>CAYJTX010000278.1:0-5315 GCA_964372615.1 uncultured Bacteriovoracaceae bacterium
TCTACGCACTCTTGCCTGGCTCTGAAATGTCAACCCGCGCCCACTGAGCCATTACTTTCTGACCTCAATATTTTTTTCGAACGACCGAATTCGCTCCTCGTCGAGCGAACCTCTCCCCTCACGCCTTGCACACGACCGCGGCCGAACGAACCACCGGCTCCACAGACTTTGCTCGATCGCACGCGGCCACCAGGGACCACTCTCAACCACGTCACAGCCGATCAGCGAATCGCGAGACCACCGTCCGCCGAAGCCCGCACTCAAGTCCGCGGCTCCACGATACGCCGATCGCGAGCGCCGCGCGCCCTTGCCGGCCCTTCCGCTCGCGCTCCGAGGCTCGCTAGCCTCTCGTCTGCGACTTCGCCGGGCCACGGAGCCCACCTGCAAAAGCTCCGGCTTACGCAACAAAGAGGATCCCGTCTATCTTCGACGGAAGGACCCGATGCACATCCCCTTCAAGAAGTCCTTCATAGCCCGCTGGCCGGACATGGATTTCAACCCGCACTTCAGAAATACCGCCTTCCTGGACGACTCCGGTGACGTCCGGATGCACAATTTCAGCGAGCAGGGATTCCCGATGCGTCGCTTCGAGGAGCTGGCCATCGGCCCCGTGATCCGCAGGGACGAGGCGACCTACTTCAAGGAGATTCACCTTCTCGAGCCGTTCACCGTTGAGCTGTGGCTGGATGGGCTGTCCGCAGACAGAGGGAAATTCAGGCCCCGCAACGAATTTCTCAGGGAGAGCGGGCAGCGGGCGGCCACCGTGGTGAGCGACGGAGGCTGGCTGAGCCTGCGCGAAAGGAAGCTCGTACCCGCTCCGAGCGACCTCCGGGCGACACTCGCGGCGATCTCGAAGAGCGAGACGTATCAGCAGCTCACCTGAGCTACTGACTCACCCCGCCCTCACCCGTCTCAAGCAACGCTCGCAGGTGCGCATACGAGCCGCGCCAGGCCGGGGCCCTCCCCTTCCGGGCCGGCAGCCGCTCGGGCTTCGATCGTTCACCCACGATGAAAGCGCGGATCCCCACGCGGGTGGCCGGCAGATCCATCTTGAGCTCGTTGCCGACGAGCAGGCACTCGGAAGCCTCAAGGCCCTGGTGGCGCAGGATGGCCTCGTAGTACTCCGGCTCGGGCTTGCAGGCCCTCATCGTCCGCACGTGGGTCATGAAACGAAAGAGCGACGGATCGATACCGGCCCAACGCACGCGCAGCTCGACGATCTCGGGCGGCCAGACGGGATTAGTCGCGAGCACCAGCGGATAGCGCCCATGAGCCCAGGTGAGAAACTCCTTCGCGCCCGGAATCGGGAAGAAGTGCTTCTCCAGGCGCGGAAAAATCACGAAGAGGCCCTCGCGCAGCACCCGGCGGGCGTCGGCCGCGTCCATGCCCATCCGGCTCGCGAAAAGCTCCACGACCCGAACGTCGTTCATGCGAACCTGGCCCTTGCGCTTGAGCTCCTTCTGGAGCGCCAGCAGCGTCAACGCGGCCTTGCGCCACCCACCGTAGCAGCGCAGCTCGCCGAGCGCGCCCTTCACGAAGTCCCAGGAGACCCCGACCTCGCGGTAGCCCACGAGCGTCCCATCCAGATCGACCAGGAGATGCCGGACCGGCGCGTCAAGCCGCAGGACGCTCGCGCTCAATGCACCATCCTCGAGCGCGCCCCGCCCTCGCCCGGAGTGCCCCCCAGGTCGCGCAGAAAGAAGAGCGGGATAGTCGCGTGAAACGTCGTGCCGTCGTCGCGCGCCATCTCGTAGGTGCCCCGCATATTGCCGGTCGGCGTCGGAAGCGGGCAGAAGCTCGTATACTCGTGGACCTGACCTGGCTCAATTCGCGGAGTCGCGCCGACGACTCCAGGGCCCTTCACCTCGTGCACCTCGCCCTTGCCGTCGGTGATGATCCAGTGGCGGTTCACGAGGCGGGCGGGCCGGTCGCCCACGTTCGAGATGCGCACCTGGTAGCCGAAGACGTACTGCCCCAGCTCGGGCTTGGAGTGCTCCGGCAGGAACGCGGGCATGACGTCGATCTGGATGCCGTCGGTGGTCTCTCGGTACACGCCCCGGAACATAAATCCGGGCGCGCCTTCTGTCCAGACGCGCCCGGGGCGAGACGCCCGATCGGAATTGATTAGCTCTCCGCGCAAATCGTAGACTCCGGGCCATGCTTCAGCTCACCTCCCGAGGCCTCTACTGCTCCGAGGGCTCCTTTCACATCGACCCCTCTGGAAAGGTGGATCTCGGGCTCATCACGCATGCGCACGCGGACCACGCACGGCCGGGCAGCCGCGAGTACCTCTGCGTGGACCGAGGCGTCGAGCTCTTACGCCACCGCCTCGGGCCCCGCGCCTCGATACGAACGGTCGCCTACGGAGAGCGCCTGAACCTGGGTTCGACGACCGTCTCATTTCACCCGGCGGGCCATGTTCTGGGCTCGGCACAGATCCGGATCGAGAGAGGCGGAGAGGTCTGGGTCGCCTCAGGCGACTACAAGCGGGACGAGGATCCCTCCTGTGACCCCTTCGAGGTAGTTCGCTGCGACACCTTCGTCACAGAAGCGACGTTTGGCCATCCCCGTTATCGGTGGCCAGCTATTGCGTCGACGCTCGAGGAGCTGCGGGCCTGGTGGTCCGACAACGCCGCCGCCGGCCGAAACAGCGTCATCTTCTGCTACGCGCTCGGAAAGACGCAGCGGGTCCTCGGCCTGCTCGCCGGCCGCGAGGTGCCGGGCTCCCGCATCTACGTACACGGCGAGGGCGCGGCTCTCTCGGATTTCTACCGCGCTCGCGGTGTGCGGCTCGCCGAGTATGAGCGCCTCGCCGACTCGATCGAACCGGAAGCAGCCCCCCGAGGCGCGCTCGTGATCGCCACGCAGGGATTGTTTCGAGGGGGCCGCTGGCCCGGGCTCCTTCACCCGTTTCAGACGGCGTTCGCCTCGGGCTGGACCCTGACCGGCCGAGGTGGCCGGTACCACCGGGGCTTTCCTCTTTCGGACCACTCCGACTGGAATGGCCTTGTCAGGACCGTGCGCGAAACAGGCGCGCAGCGAGTACTTGTCATGCACGCGCCCGATCCGGCGCTCGTAGGCTACCTGCGCGAGCAGGGCCTTCAGTCCGCGCTTCTGAAGGCCGCCCCGCGCGACACAGCCACAGAGCCCCGCGTACGCGCCCGAGGCCCGGTCCAGGGCGAGCTCTTCTCGCGAGGACCGGAGTGACCGTCGGCGTCGAGGGCCTCGAGCCCTACGATGCCCCCGCCCGGTCGGACCTGAGCTTCGCGTGGACGAGCGTGTCCCGGTACCGGCCGTTCTCGATGCTGTCCTGCCGCATGATACCCTCAAGGCGATAGCCCAGGCGTTCGGGCACACGCGCTGAGCGCGAGTTTTCAGACGAACAGCAGATCTCGATTCGATTGAACCCGAGCCGGAAGACCTCTGACTCGACCTCCGAAACCGCCTCGGCTATGAGCCCCTGCCCTTCGCGCGAGCCTTTCACCCAGTAGCCGATCTCGCAGCGCTCGTGCTCCCAGGCGATCGAATGGACGCCGACGTTGCCCAGATACTCCCCCGTGTCCGACCCGTCAGCGCGCAGAAATATCGCATAGTCGAAATACTCTCCCCGCTCCCATTGCTCCGTCGCAGCTCGAATATAGAAAATCTCGTCCTCGAGCGTCCGCGTCCTGGCAACCCAAGGCAGGAAACGCCCCAGCCGCTCCCGGTCCGCGTCCACTGCGGCGAAAATCACCGGCGCGAAGTCCATGCGCAAGCGCACGAGGTTCTCTCGTTTCGAGCGCAGAGTTTCGCTCGGGCGGCTCGTGGCTTTCATGCCGTCACACCTTGAAAGGGTTCCAGTAGAAGCACGCTGCTTCCTCCGGTTTCTGGTCGGCGCGGGTGAGAGCTTCGAACTCCTGCGTGAACTTCAGACAGAGCTCCCTGATCTTCGGGTAGTTCTCGGCGCTCACCGCGAAGACGTTCAGAGAGTGATTGGCGTTTCCGGTCTTCGTCAGTGTCCTTACGAAGCCTCTCTCCATCCAGTTCCGCAGATGAAGGGCGTTGAAAGCGCTTCCCCAGGGGGCGAAGATGTCCTTCTTCGCGAGGGTCCATTCGCCGCCCGCAGACTTTCGCGCGATCCCCATCTGCTCGAGCGACACCAGCACCCCCGCCACGACCTCGGTGGGCAGCTCCCGTAATACCGGGACTCCCACCCGGGATTGACCGCCTCGTCGACCGGTCGCAGGGTCTTTCGATCATTCAGGAAATCTGGCAACCCACGGCATTCGCAAAACGAGTCTTTACGCCATGCGGCGAAGAATCATGCTCGATTTTGTCATGAATAATATCCTTAAAATTTAAAGCCTTATATAATTTCATAACGCAATTAGTCTATTTTACCACAAGTAAACTAATCCTTTGTTCCTTTAGAAAAAAAAGCGTGATGACGCGATGAATCAGAAGTAGAACCCACGCAGTGTAGCCGAAGGCTTGCAATAGGACGAGCCGACGGCTCGTACTCGTACGATGAGGAGCAGGGATGAGCGCTTCGAAGGGGACTGTCGGGTAATTCACTGGAGGTCTCTCATGAACCGCCGGAATCAAGTTCCGCGGGCGTCAGCACATGCGCTCGCCCGCACGCTCTCATTTGAAGCTCTTGGCCTCGGCATGGGCGCGCACTGCTCGATCTACCTTTCCGCGCTTCGGCCCTTTCGTGAATTGGCTCGCCGCCTTCGTGCGCGGAATACTCTGAGAATACCCGCATTGCTGTCCCCAGGATGGGATGGTAAGTGCCAGGAGCTCGTTACGCGCACCCGTAGCTCAGTTGGATAGAGTAGCTGGCTTCGAACCAGTTGGTCGGGAGTTCGAGTCTCTCCGGGTGCGCCATTTTGCAAGTACTTCGAACCAGCGAGTCAAGACTTGCGTTTGCTTCACAAGTGAAGAATCGGTCATAAAACTTTCACCCTTGGGCTCTGGAATCGCTTTATCAAGACCAGCAGTGAACAGAGTCAGCTCATTGCTCCTTTCGCTAGGAATCATCGTGGTTTTCAGTTCAGCGGTTGCTGCGACTCTCGCTGATCTCAGGATTCATCTGAAAGCAATGCAGACTCCCAGTGTGAAATGCGCGGATTTTTTTGAAGCCTTCACCATGACGAGGGTTCCTTATACCAATAAGGGATTCTTTAAAGGACTTTCCCGCATCGAAACGCTAACGCTGCCATCGGGAGCTTCGGCTCTCGAACTAGTACCGAAGCTTCCTCGTGAGCTTACAAACAAGGTTTGCTTGGAACATGGTCCAAACTGTCTGAACGCCATTCAGCTTTGGTATGAGCCTG
>CAYJTX010000279.1:0-5279 GCA_964372615.1 uncultured Bacteriovoracaceae bacterium
CGCTCCGGGATCCTTGGAGTCGCATTGCGAAGGGATCACCCTCGCTGTGCCGCTAAAATTCACTGACTTGCCCAGCCCGGCCGCTCAGGACCTGGACAGCGCGCCTCACTTGAGTCGCGGACGTGAACATTTCGATGACACCCGCTACGAAGTAAATCAGGAACTCCCTAAAGATCTTTTAACCCTGATTTCATGGGGCCCTGAGCCCCCTCGCGTAGCTTCGACTTCAAGAGAGGGAGGTCAAAGATGCGACACGAAGAAGGACAGGTATGGGTAGGGCGGGAAGCCGCCTCAAAGCGACTCAGGAGATTCGTCGGCAAACGCGTCACGGATTGGCTGCGGGGGGAGCCGGCGAGCTACGTCGTGAGCTTTTCAACGGAAGGAAGGGGACTGGTGTTCTGCGAGATCCTGCTCTCGGACGCGAAGGGGATGTCGCGTCCGGGCTGGAGGGCCGCCCGCGTGGGATCGGACTTCCACCAGGCCCTGGTTCAGGCCCTCAAGTACCTCCAGCCGGTCCTTCCTCAGCTGTCACCCACCCCCACAGTCGTCCTGAGTCCCGCCTGAGGCGGGTCGAAGGACGGCTCCCACCACGGGCTCCGGGGTGCTAAAGTCGCCCCGGAGCCTTCTTTATGAGAATTCTCGTCGTCGAAGATCAGCGCAAGATGGCCGGATTCATCCGCAAGGGGCTCACGGAGGCCGGCTACTCCGTTGACCACGCCGAAACGGGCGGCGGGGCCGAGTCGATGGCGGCCGAGAACGAGTACGATCTGGTGGTTCTGGATGTCATGCTGCCCGATCAGAACGGCTTCGATACCTCGAGGCACCTGCGCGCCGACGGCTAC
The DNA here is from genome assembly GCA_964372615.1 of uncultured Bacteriovoracaceae bacterium. Lineage (GTDB taxonomy): Bacteria > Bdellovibrionota > UBA1018 > UBA1018 > UBA1018 > CAYJTX01. Next base: position 843 of record CAYJTX010000279.1, read on the forward strand.
ACGGGTCCAATCCTCATGCTGACCGCGCTCGGGGGCACGAAGGACAAGGTTCGTGGACTGGACTCAGGCGCCGACGACTACCTCGTCAAGCCCTTCGAGTTCGAAGAGCTGCTCGCGCGCGTGCGCGCGCTGCTGCGACGCAGGGGCGCGGGCGAGGGGGGCCTCGGCACGACGCTTCGGTTCGCGGATCTCGAGATGAATCTCGTCACCCGCAAGGTGACGCGCGGGGGCCGCGAGATCACGCTCACGCCGAAGGAGTTCTCGCTGCTGGAGTACCTTCTTCGCAGCTCCGGCAGGCCCGTGACGCGGACGTCGATCAGCGAGCACGTCTGGGACGCCCGATTCGACTCCGACAGCAACGTGATCGACGTGTACGTGAACCTCCTGCGCAAGAAGGTCGACCAGCCCTTCAATACCAAGCTCATCCACACGGTGATCGGGGTGGGGTACGCGCTGCGTTCGGAAGACGGCGATGCGGGCTAGGATCGGCCTGCGCGAACGCCTCACGGCGCTGTTCGTGCTCATTTTCGGCGCGACGCTGATCGGGTTCAGCGCGCTCCTTTACGCGGTGCTCGAACGAAGTCGCCAGGAGGAGTTCGACGCCGCCCTGTACAACTACACGGTCGACGTGGCGTCTTCGATCGACGTGAGCCTCTTCGGCGGGCTCACGCTGGACGCGGACGTTCTCTCCGACAGCGAGAAGGTGTTTCCGTTCGCGCTTGGGCAGACTCTGATCCAGGTCAGCGCGATCACGGGTCAGTCCGTCGCACGCTCCCGAAGCTTGGGCAGGGGGCGCCTGCCGCTCAGCCAGGAGGACCGCGACGACGTGATCCGCAACCGGAACTATTTTCGGTCGCTTGAGCAGGACGACATCCGGGCGGCGCGGCTCACCTCGAGGAACTTCCGGCTGCTCACGTACCTCATCGACAAGCCCGGCCCCTTCGACTTCGTCCTGCAGGTGGCGGTTCCCATGATTCTCATTGAGAAGGAAAACCGCTCGATCCTGACGTTCTTCGCGCTCTCGATTCCGTTCGTGCTCGTGCTCGCGGCCTTCGGCGGGCTCTACGTGTCGCGGCGGGCGTTGGCGCCCGTGACCGCGATCATCGGCAAGACGCGCGCGATCACCCATCGGGAGCTCGGCGAGCGAGTTCCGGTGCCCGAGGCCCGCGACGAGATTCGCGAGCTTGCGGTCACCCTCAATGAGCTCCTCGATCGGCTCGAGCGGGCGTTTCGCGGGCAGGAGACGTTTGTCGCCGACGCCTCCCATCAGCTCAAGACGCCGCTCGCGATCCTTCGCGGCGAGCTGGACGTTTTTCGCGGCCGGCCGCGCGACGAGGCGGAGACTCGTGAGTTTCTCGAGAGCGCCGCCCAGGAGATCGGTTATCTCTCGCGGATGGTCGAGGACCTGCTCGTGCTCGCGCGAGTGGACGCCGGGCCCCAGGCGCTTGAGCGGGTCGGCGTGCGGCTCGACGAGATCACGCTCGAGGTCGTGGCCCGCCTGGAGCGACTCTCGAGGAGCAGGGGGGTGCGAGTCGCCCTGAGCCTGGGCACGCCCGCCGGATCCGCCTTCGAGGTGCCCGGCGACCCCGACCTGCTCCGCTGCCTGGTCGAGAATCTGCTGGAGAATGGCATCAAGTATTCCCCCGAGGGGGGGACCCTGAACGTCGGACTCTACGATTCAGCCGACCGCGTGACCTTGGAGGTCGGGGACCAAGGCCCTGGAATTCCTCCGGAAGCGCTCGGCAAGATCTTCGATCGCTTTTACCGCTCCGAAACGACGAGGGACCGCGTCTCGGGCTCTGGCCTCGGGCTGGCCATCGCGCAGCGGATCGCCGCGGCCCACGGTTCCCGGGTCGAGGTGGAGAGCGCGCCGGGGAGGGGCTCCCAGTTCCGGGCGACGCTTTTCAAGGGTCTCGCCAACGGGCCGGAGGCGGCGTAAGCTTTTTTTCGGGCATACCGGTCAGCCCATTTTCCGAGCGTGAATGGCTTGGCTGATGTGGAGGATTACGCGATGGAATCGGTTACGGGCCCCTGGAGCTCCTGGTCGCCGGCGACCTGCATGCCGGATCACTGCTTCTGCGAGCAGGTGGGAAGCGGCTGGATCCGCCAGCCTTCGAACGTCTGGTCGTGTATCGCCTTCGTGGTCGTGGGCCTGGCGATCATCCAGCTTGGCCGTCGGGATGGCAGCTCTCGCGCCGAGGCGCCGAATCCCATCCTGGGGCATCCGGCGCTTTCGTTCGTGTTCGCCGTCGCCGTGATCTTCGTCGGCTTGTTTTCGGGTTTCTTTCACGCGTCGCTGAGCTTCATTGGCCAGTGGACCGACGTCATGTCGATGTACCTCGTGGCGACGTTCATCGTGATCTATGGGCTCACCCGCCTCTGGCCGTCCCTACAGAAGTACTTCGCGCTCGCGTACGTGGGCCTCAACCTGCCCCTCGGCGTGATGCTCGCGGCGGCGCCTGAGCTTCGGCGTTACGTCTTCAGTCTTCTCATCGCGGCGGGGCTCGGGCTCGAGCTTTACGCGATCCGGCGGCTCGGGCTGCGCCGGCGCAACGGTTACCTCGGCGCGACCGTCGCGTCCTTCGCGGCGGGCGTGGGCGTGTGGACGCTCGACATCAACCACACGGTCTGCGCGCCCGGGAGCTTGTTCCAGCTGCATGCGGTCTGGCACGGCTTCGCGGCCGCGGCCTGCGGGTTTCTCTACGCCTATTACCGTTCCGAGCGGGCGGGCGCGCCGGTTGCGGCTGCCGCGCCTCGGGGCGCTGAGCCAGCCCGGGCCTGAATTAGGCCGAGCGCGGCCGCCGTCTCTCCGGCTGAGCCGCGCCCGGGATCTCGACTCAGAGCGAAGTCACGAAGTGAAAGCGCGTGTTCTCCTTGGAGGCTCCTCCGGGGAGGTAGATGCGCTCGCGCGCCACCGGCTGCCTGATGCAGCGGGTGAGCTCGGACATCTTGTTGGCCACCGCGATCGCCGTGACGTAGACGTCCGTCGTCCCGTCGTCCTTGCTGTCAAACTGGACGGTGACGGGCCCGAGCGAGTCCACGCAGCCGCCGAGCGGGAAGTTCACTTCCGCCACGAAGGCGGGCTGGCACATCGCGTTTGGGGGGCAGTTGCCGAAGTCCATCACGATGCGCTCCACCTGGCCTTCGACGGCGTAAAGCGCCTTCGAGCCGCGAGGGAGTTTGAAATCCCCGTCGGAAGCGAATGCGCCGGCGGCGCCGAGGGTGGAAAGGGCGATCATGGAAACGAGGATCTTACTCATGGCTATTCTCCTGGTGTCGAGCCGGAGGCTCGCGTATTTTTGGGTTGCTGCTACGTGACGGTTTCTAGCCGCGGAGCGCGCGCAGCGCTACTGATTCGTTCCGGGGAGGTCGCAGAAGTAATCCTAATGGCGACTGGAGTCGGGATTCGTCGCCCGGTAACGCTCGATCGCGTCCTTTCGCGCGGGGCTGAGCCAGTTCTGAAACGTCGTCTCGGCGCAGGTTTTGAGCATGTCATTGAGCGACTACTTGTCGCCGGTCACGTAGCGGTGGCCGAGCATCGCGCCTGACTTGAGCGAGGAGAGCAGGTCGCCGCGGCCGCAGTCGATCATGTAGGCGCGCCCTCCTTTGGATTCCCTGACGTTTCGTCAGAGAATCCCTTCGATAGCAGGGACATCCGTGGGGATTGCCATACGAAACGTCAGGCAATCGTGCGCCACCGGCTCACTCCCTTCGACGGCGGGGCTGAAGGATTCTACTCCAACGAGTGCGCGAGCTCGACGAGCGTGTGGACCATCCGGCCGGCCGCTTTCAATTGTGCAGCGCTCGCGGCGGGCTCGCCCAGGTCCACGGTCCCGGCGATGTCGAGGTGCGCCCACGGGGTCGTGTCGACGAACTTCTCAAGGAAAGCGGCGGCGACGCTTGCGCCCCCGTCCCGGGTCTTGCCCATGTTCGAGAGATCCGCGACCGTCGACTTGAGCTCCTCCCCGTACCGGGGTGAGACGGGCATTCGCCAGGCGGGCTCACCGGCGCGGTTGGAGGCCTTGAGCACGACGCCCGCGAGCTTCTCGTGGTTCGAGTAGAGCCCCGAGTGATTGGCTCCCAGCGCGATCGCGCAGGCCCCCGTGAGCGTCGCCACGTCGACGACGTAGTCGGCCTTGAGTACTTTGGAGAGGTGGAGGGCATCGGCCAGGATGAGCCTTCCCTCGGCATCCGTGTTCTGGATTTCGACGGTCTTTCCGGAATACGAGCGCACGACGTCTCCGGGGATGATGGATCGCCCGTCGATCGCGTTCGTCGTGAGCGGCGTGATCACCGTGACGGAAAGGCTCGGTTTCGTCGACGCGATCGCAAGCGCCGTTCCGAGCACCGCGCCGGCCCCGCCCATGTCCTTCTTCATGGAAAGGAGGTCTTTCCACGGCATCCCGGTCTTTAAATTCACTCCACCGGTGTCAAACG
>CAYJTX010000280.1:0-5274 GCA_964372615.1 uncultured Bacteriovoracaceae bacterium
CCCGACCTGGAAGCGCTGGGACGCCTCACGCGGCCTCAGAGCCTGGTGCCTCCACAGGCCCTGCGGTACTAGTACTAGGAGAGGCGCTTGCCACCTTGAGCCATTCCTCCAGCGGCGTCCAACCCCCGATCGTGCTGCCGTCGCAGACGTGGGAGTCGGGCGGGATCGCGCCTCTCTTGACTGCCGTGGCCAGGAATCCCCGGCTCAGGGGACCGTGAATCGTTTTTCCGTCAAAGACCCAGAGGCAGGCGCCCGCGTCCTCCGATCCCCCGAACACTCCGGCCGCGCGGACTTCGGAGGAGTTGCCCGTCCCTTCCGCAAAGCATTCCGAGTCGAAGTCCATCTCCTGCGCGAAGATGCGCGCGGCGATCTCCTCGGCCGTGAACGGTCCCACGATCTGGGAGCCGTTGTTGACGAGCCAGCGTTTGACGGTCGGCTGGAGCTGACTGAAAGTCGTCTTCTCGGCCTGGCCCTCCATGCGGCTGTAGGGAGTCTCGATGCGGACCTCCTCTCCGTTCTCGTCCCGGTAGCCCCAGACCCCGAAGTAGTTCGTCAGGCCGCTCCAGTGAGTCAGCCGCGCCTCGCCGATCCGCTCGCCGGTGTACATCGACTCGGCGGTTTGCCAGACCTCGGAAGACACGAGCAGATCGACACCGGCCTGGGCCGAAAGGCGATCCAGCTTAGCCGCGCCGTCGAAGACGAGGCCGAAGGCGGAGTCCTGCATCCTTCCAGAAGGGCCGATCCTCGCGGCGATGCCTTCGGCGCAGTGCACGCCCATCCCGAACAGGATGGGCTTCAGCCCATTCACCTTCCGGGACTCGTTCAACGCGGCGAAGTCGCGCCTCAGCTCCAGGGCGCAGCGGACTCCCCGGGCGGTATCCATGGCACTGCCCTCGGGCGAAGGCGGCGCTCCCCAGAGTGCCACGAAGCTCGAGCCCCCCGCTCGCTCGAAGCGTCCGCCTCCTGCTCGCACGCAGCTCTCGGCGAGCGTGAGCGCGTCGTTGACGGCATCGGTCGCGTCCTCCGGAGTTTCCCCCTCGACAAGCCGGGAGACTTCCCGGAGCGAACCCCAGAGCACCGTCACCGGCAGACGCTGGGGTAGCGGTCCCGCCTTGGGTCCGCTCGCACTTGCCTCGAGCGACGGTTCGGCCGCGGACCGCGACGATCCCCCGAGCTCGGAGGCAAAGGGCACCGTCTTCGCCACGCTCCCTTGCGCCTCGACGGGTGGTACCATCGATCCGGCGCTGGCCTGCACGGCGTCAGCCTGGGATTGCGGCGCCTTCGGGCCATCGTGCGCCTCAGCGGATGCGGGCGCCGCGGTCTTTGCCTTGACCTTGCTCATGTCCTTACCGGTCGGATCACCGCCGCGGAACAGGTAGTACCCGGCGATCGAGAGGAGCACGAAGAGCGCTCCAGCAAGGATCATGGCCTTCATCCGGAGCAGCTCGACCCCGCCCATCGCCTCTCGCCTGGACAGCTGCACGACCACGGCGAGCTGACCGATCCCCACGCGCTCGAAGGCAGCCATGCGTGGGGTTCCGTCCTCATCCTTGTAGGTCATCTGGCCGCTGGGCACCGCGTTTTCCCGCAGGGACGCGAACACGGGCTTGTCCGCGAGACTCGTGTCGGAGAGTTTCGGATCCGAGTGCGCGGCTACCCGCCCCGCCCCGTCGATCACCATTCCCTCGATCAACCGCTCGCGAAGCACGGAGCGCCCAAGCGCGCGAATTCTGATGTGAGCGACGACGATCTCGTTCACCGGTCCATTGCCGAGAGGTTTCGCCAGCGTCAGCATTCCCTCCGAGTCGATTCCGGGCTGGAGGAACGCCCCCGGAAGACCCTGAAACACGCCCGCCAGCGCCTCCTTTTCCGCACCTTCCCGCTTTCGGATTCGATCGAGGAGGTCCGCCTCGGGTTTCGAGTAACGGCTGTTCATGGCGAGGTGGACTTTGACGGGCTGTCCGTCCTGGCCCTGCCGGGTCCAGAGGGCAACGTCGAGGATGTCGGGATTCATCTCGGCGGCCGCCACGGCGCTGTCGGGTGCGGCCTGGACCGTTCCGAGCGGCACGGCCTCGGCCTCCTTGAGCGCGAGGAATGCCTTCATCTGCAGGTCGCCCTGATCCGCGATCTCGCGAAGCCAGACGTCGAGAACGGAGCGAACATGACCCGCGGTCAGCGAGGCCGTGTCGCCGAGGGACTGCTGGACGAAGGCCTCGGTCTCGCTTCCCAGCATCCGGAGCGCCAGGCTCGCGGTGCCGAACGAGATCCCGGCCGCCCCTCCACCCAGGAGGAGGCCGTAAAACAGCGATAGTGCCCTCTTGCGCATGCTGCGACCCATGCCCTCGGCTGATCGGCGCCGGGTCGGCAATACTTGACTAACTTAATTCAAACTGTATACCTAAATTATTTCAATTAATTAGGTGTAGGAGCAGGGTGCGTGAGCGCGGACGGGCCGCCCGTTGGAATGGGCGAGGGAATCGGAATCGGCGTCGTCGTAACAATAGGCCCGGGCTGGAGCGTAAGGGCGGGGCCGACGTAAAGGTTAGGCGTGATGGTGTAGTCGCCCTGGACTACAGGCGCCGAGTTGAGCGTCACGCCCCGGAGGTCCGAGATCTGCCCTGCATAGAACGACATCGAGGGCCCATGCCCCGAGGAGTCGCGAATCTCAGCCCAGAAGTTGTACCAGGTCGAGGTGCCGTCTTCAAAACGGTGCTCTTGCTTCGTCACGCGAAGATGGCCCTCGAAGGTCAGGCCGTGGACCGTCTCGGTGTCAGACCAGTCCCCCGACCAGAAGGAGTATGAAGGATCCGAGGTCGGATGTTCCGTGAGCACAATACTCACCGGCTCCCAGGGAATCGAGCCGATCGAGCAGAGGGAGATTCCATCGGGAATGTCGACCTTGCAGACCTGCGCCCCTACGTTCACTCCAAGATGAATGACCTCCGAATCGAGCTTCGTCGGCGCCGCCCACGCCCCTGCGCTCGTGAGAACCAGGACACCCACTCCCCAAACCGCGATCGCTCGCTTGCTCATCTCACCCTCCCTCGCCCACACGGGGCACTCGGTTCACCGCAGCTGACCTGCTCGACCACCTCGGTTCCCGCGCGGATTCGCGGTACGCCGAGCGAATCCGGGGCGAGCGCGATGGAGGCTTCCAGCGCGTAGCCCTCCCTGACTCGGCCCGAGCAGAAAAGGCTCAGATCCGCGCGAACCCGCAGCAGACCCTCGTTCATCCGGCCGCGCGGGCTGTAAAGAGCCGCGCCCTCGAGAAATCCCTCCGGACAGCGGAGGACCGCCCAGACCGCGTGGCTGATCTCGGTATTGGACAGGCCGTCGGAGAGGATCAGGCGGGCCATCGAATCCCTGCGGTCCAGGTCGATCACCGTGACCCGAAGATGCCGGCGCCCCGGACCGAGGTCGGCTCTCGAGATCCTGGAGCTCAGCACCGCGCCCACCTTGACACCGAGGCGGTCCAGGGCCGCGTGGTCTGATACGCCGTGATGGTGCCCAAGCTCGTGGACGAGAACCGCGGTCGCCGTCTCGAGGCCGAGCGGCTCCAGGCCTCCATCGGCTGAGTTCCGGTAGAGCAGGTCGATGTTGACGTAGATGGCGCTCCCCACCTGCGATCCCGTGCGGGCGATCTTGAGGCTACCATCGATGATGAAGAACCCCGGCTCGCGCCGCTCCGACTTGAAGCGCAGCTGCGATCCGGAGGCCGACTCCGCGGGCAGGCTCGCGAAGATCGCGTCCAGGAGCCGGCGCTCGTCCTCAGTCAGGCCATTCGCCGGGGAATCCAAGGTCAGGCGCACGGTCGCCGCGAGCTGCGAGTACGCCAGGACGAAATTCTGCTCGGCGATCCCGCCGCCGTTGCCCGCCTCGTCGCCTCCGGCGAGTGCCGGAGCCGACAGGGTCAATGCGAGCACCCAACTCAGTCCGATCGATCTCATCGACGCTCCTTTGCGGTACGCCCCAGAGCCGGGAAAAGCTGGACGGCTACGGTATAGACCTCGTCAGGCTCGTCCGACTCCATCAAGCGCGCCAGCTGGCGCCTGAAGCTCGCGATCCTTCGCTTCGCCTCGGCCAGGCGCGCGGTCGAGCCCGCGAAGGTCATCGAGCTGATCTCACGCAGCTCGACGGGCAGGGACTCGAGCGCCCGTTCAGCTCGCCCGAGATTTTGCAGATGGTGCTTGCGGAGCGCCGAGGACGGAACGTCGGTCGAGGTCCGCAACGGAAGGGTCGTTCGCCGCAGGCGCGGCCCCTCGACCTCAACGTAGCCCAGCCGGCGCAGGCGTCGAACCGCCTCCCGCGCCTGGAAGACCGAGATGCCGAGCCTCCGGGCCAGCCAGCCCGGGTCCGCCTGGTTACTCGGGAGCTTCGCCAGGTTCAAGATCGCGAAATAGTACCAGTCCGAGATCAGCCTGAACTCGTCCTCGCGCAACGTTCGCGTCTGCGCGTCCGCCTCGACCGCGGGCGCGAGCTCTCGCCCCTGGGCCTCGGCCACGAAGCGCTCGCGGGCGACAGGTGCGAGCCCGAGCTCCGCGGCGATCCTCTGCGCGTTGCGGCTCGAGAAGCGGCGCTTCCCCGCAAGCCCGTCCGAAAGCGCCGTCGGGCTGACCCCGAGGTCCCGGGCGAAGGCCCGCAGGGAGTAAAGGGAGTTCCGGCTCCTTCTTTCGTTGAGCGCCGACAGGATCAGCGACCGGTACCCATCCCCCCCATTCATGAGCATGCGCTAGTGATCGCACCGGAGCCGTCCTCCGGCAAGGCCCCGGCGGAACAATCTGTTCCGAGCGGAACGGAACAGGGGCGCTGCTTCATGAATCCGGCCCGCGCGCCTCTGGGATCACGGCCCTGTCCGTGTCGGGGTCACAGCTCGCTCCCGCTCCTTCCGGGCGTGCCGCTCGGGGCTCGAAGAAAGGGCCAGCAAAGCGCGCTCCGCGTCCCGCGACGACCGGCCCGAGACCTGGGCGACCCTCGCAGGCCTTTCGCTCGGGCTGATCTTGCGATCGCCTAGGAGCCTGTCCGGGTAACGACTTGCCGTAGCCTATCTGGTGCGGTCCAGTAGCAGTTTCAGTTGCCGTTTCGGTTTCTGTCCAGTTTCGGCCTTCAGAACAGACTCAGGCCGCGGCGTGCGCCAGGAGCTTTCTCAGGTTGTGGGCAGTGGCGACCAGGTTCCATTCGCTCCGGACCTTGCTGAGGCCACGCAGCAGGAAGCGATTGAACGTACATCGTTATTCCGCCCCACATTGAGAACCCCGGCCTATCTGTCGTAGAGAC
>CAYJTX010000281.1:0-5259 GCA_964372615.1 uncultured Bacteriovoracaceae bacterium
GTCTCCGTCGTCAGCTCCAGGGCGACCTGCGTCGTCTGATCCCGGAGCACGCGCTCCCGTTCGACCGTATCTGCGCCTGCGGAAGCCCCGCTCAGCGACGCCCAGAGCCCAATGACCGTTCCACTGAATGCCATTTTGTTCATAGTTCGGAACCTCCTGCGTTCCGCCCCCGAACGTAGACGGACCCGTCGCTACTGTAAAATCTATGACATAAATAAATACGATAGCGATTCCATATATCACTACGGCTACACGCCTGCGGCCTCTCGAGTCAGCCCGGTCCCGGGTACTGTGCCGGCGAGCTTCTGAAGGCTCGCTCGATCCGCCCCTCCCAGGCTTCGCGCCAGGAGCTCGCCGACGAGGCCTCAGGCCCGATCCGGGCCATCACTTCGGGCGCGAACCCGCACGGGCTGATCGCCGAAAATGGGCCGAGGTCGTTCACGACGTTGAGGGCCGCGCCGTGAAAGGTCACCCACCTGCGAACCGCCACTCCGATCGAGGCGATCTTCTTTGCACCCGTCCAAATGCCTGTCGCCCCCGGCCGAGCCTCGGCGGCGATCCTCGCCTCCGCGAGCGCCGCGACGAGCACGCCCTCGAGCTTCCGGAGATAGGCCGCGACGTCGCGCCGCGGGCCCCAGCCCAGGCCGTCGAGCTTCACGATCGGGTAGATCACGAGCTGACCCGGCCCGTGGTAGGTCAGATCGCCGCCGCGCTCCGATTCGAAATACGCGACTCCCTCCGGCAGCGGCCCGGCGATCGGCGCATGCCGGGCTCGCGGCACGCCCGTCCACTGCAGACCCCGCCCGCGCGTGATCACCGGCTCGTGCTCGAGAAAGTACACGGTGTCGGCAATTTCGCCCCTCGCCCTTTGCTCCACGGCCTCGAGCTGCAGCTCGCGCGCAGCCTCGTACTCGAGCGTGCCGGGCAGGGAGACGAACCGCATCAGACCCGCGCTTGAGGCTGGGGCGCGCCCTTCCGCTGAAAAACGTGAATCGCGTGACCGAGTGCCGCCTCGCCCGCCTCCATGATCGCCTCGGAAAGCGTCGGGTGCGGATGCACGGTCAGCGCCAGATCCTCGACTCGAGCCCCCATCTCAAGCGCGAGCGCGCACTCGGAGATGAGGTTCGACGCCTCGACCCCGACGATGTGGGCCCCCAGGAGCCTGCCTGTACGCGCGTCGCCGACAAGCTTCACGAATCCGTCCGTCTCGTGCACGGAAAGCGCCCGGCCATTGGCCGCGAACGGAAAAACGCCCAGCTGAACCTCATGGCCCTTCGCGCGCGCTTCCGCCTCGGTGAGGCCGACGGTCGCTATCTCGGGATCCGTAAAAATTACGGCCGGCATCGCCTGAACGTCGTAAGCCGCTCGCTTCCCCGCGATCGCCTCGGCCGCGACGAGGCCTTCCTTGGATCCCTTGTGCGCGAGCAGCGGCTGGCCGGCCACGTCCCCGATCGCGTAGAGATGAGGAACCGTCGTCTGACGCTGGACGTTCACCGTCAGGAATCCCTTCGCGTCCGGGCGGAGGCCCGCCTTCTCGAGCTCGAGCCCATCGGAATTCGGCACCCGGCCCACCGTGACCAGCACGACGTCAAAGGACTCCGTCGTGGGCTTTCCGCTCGCGGGCGTGAGCGTCACCTCGACGCTTTTCTTGCCCGGCCTGCAAGCGCCGACCTTCGTGCTCGTCAGCACGCGCACTCCGCGCTTCTCGAGCCCCTTCGCCACGACCTTCGTCAGCTCCGGATCGACGCCACCGAGAAGCCCCGGCAGCGCCTCCACCACCGTTACCTTCGAGCCAACCTTCGCGTAAAACGTGCCCAGCTCGAGGCCGATATAGCCGCCGCCGACGCAGAGAAGCGACTTCGGCACCTCCACGAGCTCGAGCGCCCCCGTACTGTCCACGACTCGCTCCTGATCGGTCTCGAAGCCCGGGATCACCGCCGGCCGGGACCCGGTCGCGATCACGCACTGCTTGAAGTTGACGATCGCGGCCTTTCCCACCGCGAGCGAGCGCGGGCCCGTGAACTTCGCATCGCCCACGACGACCTGACAGCCATTGGCCTTGAGCAGGCCCGCCACCCCGCCCGTGAGCTTGCGAACGACCGAGTCTTTCCACTGCATGAGCTTGGGCAGGTTCACCTTCGCACCCGAGACCTCGAGGCCCAGCTCCGACGCGTTCCGCATGCGCTCGTAGAGCGTACCCGCGTGGATGAGCGCTTTCGAGGGGATGCAGCCCCGGTTCAGGCATACGCCGCCCAGCTCCGCCCGATCGATGACCGTGACCTTCTTGCCGAGCTGCGCGAGCCTGATCGCGCAGACGTAGCCCGCAGGACCGGCGCCCAGTACCACCACGTCGGTATCGATCGTCTCGGCCATTTCCTACCTCACAGGTTCTCGAGCAGCAGCAGGCTCGGCGTTTCGATGTAGCGGATGAAGAGCTTCATGAACTCGGCGCCGACGGCTCCGTCGACGATCCGGTGGTCGAGCGAGATCGAGAAATAGGTCCAGTCGCGAACGACGACCTCCTCCCGCCCGCCCGTCACGCGCGCGACCGGCTTGCGAAAGATCTTGTTGAAGCCCAGTATCGCGACCTCGGGGTAGTTGATGACCGGCGTGGCGAAGAGCCCGCCGATCGACCCCGCGTTCGTGAGCGTGATCGTGCCGTCCTTCAGATCCTCGAGCGTGAGCTTCTTCGTACGCGCGCGCTCGACCAGGTCCTGGATGTCGCGGGCCAGCTCGAGGATCGACTTCGAAGCCACGTCCTTCACCACCGGAGCCGTAAGTCCGTCCTCCGTCTGCACCGAGAGACCGATGTTGTAGTAGTGCTTGGTGACCAGCTCGCCCTTCGCCTCGTCGAGCGAGGAGTTCAGGCTCGGGAACTTCCGCAGGGCCGCTACCATCGCCTTCATGACGAACGGCAGATAGGTCACCTTCACGCCGTACTGCGCACCAATCTCCTTGGCCTGCTCGCGGAGCCGGACGAGCTCGGTCGCGTCGGCCTCCTCGACGTAGGTGAAGTGGGCTGCGTGGTCCATCGACTGGCGCATCTTCTCGGCGATCTTCTTGCGAAGCCCTCGGAAGGGGGCGCGCTCCTCCCTTTGCTGCGATGGCTGCGACGAAGGGCCCCGGGCGCTCAAGGGAAGCGGCGCTCGGGCCGCGAGCGTCGTCGCGACCGACGGCACACCGGCCGAGACCGCGCCCGAACCACCGCCCGTCACGTACCGCTCCACATCCTCGCGCATCACGCGGCCGCCAGGTCCCGACGCCGGCACCCGGGAGAGGTCCACGCCCGACTCGCGGGCGAATCTGCGCGTCGACGGCGCCGCAGGAGCGGCCGCCAGGGGCGCCACGGCCATGGACGGCGCGGGCGCGCTGGGCTGCGCGGCCGCCTTCGCGGGCGCGGAGGCCGACTTCTCGGAACTTTCATAGGAAAGAATATCCTGACCCACCTTGATCACGTCACCCTCCTTTGCAAGAAGCTTCGTCACCTTGCCTCCGAACGGCGAGGGCAGCTCCATCGTCGCCTTGTCCGTCATGATGTCGCAAAGCGGCTGGTCGTCCCGGACGGTCTCGCCTTCCTTGACCCGCCACTTGATCAGCTCGCCCTCGTGAACGCCTTCACCCAACTCCGGAAGCTTGAGCTCCATCGTCTCTCCCTCTTTCGACTGCACGCGAGCCCGTGGGCTCGACTACACGCGAGCCTCCCGGCTCGACCCGTCCATGAATGAAAAACTCAGCCGCCCGATAGCTCGACCGCACGAGCGGGCCGCCAGCCACGTAAAGGAATCCGTGTTCCCTCGCCACCGAGACGAGCGCCTCGAACCCCTCGGGCGAGATGAAGCGTTCGACCGGCAAATGCGCGACCGACGGTCGCAGGTACTGACCCAGCGTCAGCACGTCGACCCCGTGCGCGCGCAGGTCCGAGTACACCTGCCCGAGCTCCGCGTCCTCCTCGCCCAGCCCGAGCATGATCGAGCTCTTCGTGTGGAGGCGAAGGCCGACCTCCCCGGCATGGCGCTTCGCGGCCGCGAGCGTCGCGAGCGACTGCTCGTACCCGGCGCGCGGGTCCCGCACCCGGTACTGCAGGCGGCGCACCGTTTCGATGTTGTGAGCGTAGACGTCGACACCTGAATCGACCACGACCGCGACCGCGGCCTCGTCGCCCCGGAAATCAGGCACCAGCGCCTCAACGACGATCTTCGGGTCGCGCCGCTTGATCTGCCGGATCGTCTCCGCGAAATGGGCGGCCCCCCCGTCGGGAAGATCGTCGCGATCGACCGAGGTCAGCACCACGTACCTGAGTCCGAGCGCCGTCACGCTCTCGGCCACGTGCGCAGGCTCGCCCGGGTCAAGCGCCGGGGGCCGTCGCGCTGTCTTCACCGCGCAGAACCGGCAGGCGCGCGTGCAGGTATCGCCCCCCAGCATGAAGGTCGCAGTCCCGCTCGCCCAGCACTCAGCCACGTTCGGGCAGTGGGCCTCTTCGCAGACCGTGTGGAGCCCGCGGTCTCGAAGCAGACCTTTGATTCGCAGGTAGCTCTCGCCCGCCGGGGGTCGGATCCGCAGCCAATCGGGTTTGCGGCCCTGAGGAATTTCCGCGGCGCGTGAGGGCGAGAGCGGCCGGTCCGCGTGCATTGCACGCGAGCCTATCGGCTCGACGACCGGAAGCTCACGGAAAATGGCCATTTCTTGATAAGTACCGGACCCCCGCGCAAATTAAAAGAGCCCCCCGGTTTCCCGGGAGGCTCTTGAGAGAGAGGAGTAGGTATGAGCCGCATCGTGCGGTCCGTGGCCCCATGTGCACGCGGGGTGCCAATCTCCTCGGCGGGCCTTCGAAACTGCCCGCATTTAGGAGCACACGGCGCGAACCAAGCTCCCGCTTTTTCTGGGCGCGTTGCAGCACCATCCCGGTTTCGGCCCTCCATTCCGCGTCGACCGTGTTGGGCCGCCGCAACGAACCTGTCCACCTAACTGACAGCGTCCAGAGCTTGGCCAGAGCCGGACTGGCGCCAGATGCGACGCCGACTTACCGTGCCAGTTTCAGGCCCCGAGCGCCTGCCGCGAGCCGCCAGTGAAAAATCTCCTCACCTCCGCCCGCCCTAAGAGAGTGAAAAAGCCGCCCTAAGAAAGTGTGAAAGCCCGAAAGCCAGTAGGAGCATCACTCGCCACTCCACACTTCGAGTGTGACGTACTCAGTTACACTCCCAACTGATTTCGACCCCGCACGGATTCATCTCCGCCCTGTCGTCTATGAGATCTGGCGAC
>CAYJTX010000282.1:0-5257 GCA_964372615.1 uncultured Bacteriovoracaceae bacterium
GAAAGTAGTCCTCGTCTCGACCGTCGAGAATCGCTCGGCCTCTGTCGAAGTCGGCCAAGGGGCGGTCGAGGTCTTCGAGGAACCCGGGCTGCGCGTCGAGACCAGCCACGTGCGCGGGCGCACGATGCTCGAGCGCGAGTACTCCATCAGCTACCGGTACCTCGAGGATACGCGCCTGCGCGAACGCGCGATCCGGGCGGCGCTCGCGCGCGCGGGCGACAGGCTCGCGCCCGCGTCGGCCTCGGCGATCATCGCCGGGCATCGGG
The DNA here is from genome assembly GCA_964372615.1 of uncultured Bacteriovoracaceae bacterium. Taxonomy (GTDB): domain Bacteria; phylum Bdellovibrionota; class UBA1018; order UBA1018; family UBA1018; genus CAYJTX01. Next base: position 267 of record CAYJTX010000282.1, read on the forward strand.
ACGAGGAGGGCGCTCCCCGCTCGGCGCACGGAGTTCCCGCCAAGCTCAATAACATCCAGAGCGTTGTCTTCTCGCCCGGCGAGAACCGGCTCTACGTGGCCGTCCCACCGCTCCAGGACGGGAAACCCCTCGCGGGCCGCTTCGTTCCGCTCCCCCTGCGAGCAGCGGCGCTCGCGTCGGAGGTGGCCCTGCGCGAAGCGCTCGCCGAGCAACCCCCCGACCTCGACCGCGCTCCCGACCTCCCCCCCTCCAAGGCGCGCGCCCACGCGGCCGCGCGCCTCGCGGCCCGTCTCGCGACCGAGGAAGGGCGGGACACCGAAGCGCTCGGTCTCATCGAGCGGGCGGCGGACCTCGACCCCTCCGAGCCGCATTACCCGATCGTGGCTGCCGCCGCGTGGCTTCAGGTGGCGGGCGAACGTTTCAAGAGAGGGGGCGCCCACGAGGCCGCGCTGGCTGAGATGGAGCGCTGGATCCAGATCGCCGAGCGCGCCGAGCTCTCAGTTTATCATCGGGCTCTGCTGCATCTGCTCCGCGGTCGCCTCTTCGACGCCCGCGGCCTGAGATCCGACGCTATCGCCGAGTACCGCGCCGTCCGATCCCGGATCTCCGCGCTCCTGGATCGCGACGTCGAGAAGAATCTGCGCCATCCTTACCGCCTCGTCGAAGCCCGCAAGCTCGTCGTGGACTGGATCCACGGAGACCTGCTCCGCTTCTAGGGAGCCCTCGAAGAAGCTCCAGAAGGGCTTCGGCAGGTCGCGCCACCGGCGCTCCGGATTCTTCCACGGATAGGAGTCGATCACCGTCCGAAGCTCGTGAGAGTTGTAGGTCTGCCAGAAGAGAGTTCGAGGGACAACCCTGCCCTGCCTCAGGCGCGCCGAAACATCGTCGAGCAGAAATCGCATCGCCTTGCCGCTGTAGGTGGGCTCGAGGCGGATCGCCTCCGCCTCAAGCACCAGCCGGATTGCCTCATACACCTCGGGCTTGGCCACGCCGTAGCCCGGGGCAAGGTACCCTTCGACGTAGACAAAGGCCTTCTGACTCCGTCGAAAGTCGCACACTGGCAGAGTCCCCCTCCGCGCGCGCGGCAGCGCATTGCGAATCACCTCCCAGCCCGCCGCCGCGTCGCGCCTCACCGCGCCCTCACCGGCGAGGAACTTGTCCGCGACTCCGACGCCGAGAATCTCGACCTTCTCCCAGAGACCCGCGAGACACGTGCCCAGAAGCAGGCCGCCCGCCGTTCCGCCCGTACCGACCGGCACGACGATGCGCTCCGGCAGCTCGGCAGTTTGATCGACCAGCTCCAGGAAAGCGTTCGCGTAGCCAAGCGCCCCCTCGCGGGTCGAGCCTCCCGGCGGGATGAAGCGAACGCCCCCGACGTGGGTCCAGTCGGCGAGCGTGGCCCGAAGCATGTCCCAGGTCATGCCGACCTTGGTCTTGTGATACCGGAGGCGCGCACCCAGCGCGTGAAAGGCGAGCAGCTTCTCCCGCACGTCGTCCGTAATCGGCTGGGGGCCGAGGATGAGCTCGACGCCAAACCCGTGCTGGCGCCCCGCGATCGCCGTCGCCAGCGCATGGTTCGAGCCGTACATCCCGGCCGTGACGAGCGTGCGCACGCCGTCCGCGCGCGCCCGGCCCAGGAGCCACTCGAGCTTGCGAGCCTTGTTACCCCCCAGCAGGCGATGCGAGAGGTCGTCCTTCTTCACCCAGAGCGTGGAACCCTCCGGCGCCCCGGCGCTTGAGCGCAGCCTTCTCTCGAGCGCCGCCAGGCGCGCGAGAGGAGTCGGCCCCTCCAGCAACGGGACCCGGGGCGCGGCTGCGGCCAGCTCCGGAAAGCGGCTGAGCAGCGGAATCTCCGCCCGCCCATCCCAGGCCCACAACGACCAAATAACAATCACCCATCCCGAGCGGCGCATGCGCCCAGAACCCTACCAGGGACGATCCTGGCCCGCCACCTCCGACCGTGGTAGCCCTTTTCCAAATGAGGCGCTTGCCCGTCCGAACACCCGCCGGGCTTCCTTCGGCACGCCGACGCTTTCTCGCCCTCAGCCTCGGGGGGACCGCCGCCCTCGTCGCAGGCTGGCGCTTCTTTCCTCCGCTCGGTCTCTACACGGCGGACGCGCAGCGCGCGCTCCCGTCCCTCAGGAATCTCGGTCGCGGCGCTTCAGCGGTTCTGGCCGCGGCCTATTCGGCCCTCTCGGGGGATGCCGATCCGCCGTCCAATGCCCGCGCGCTCAAGCGCATGGACGTACTGCTCGGGAAGCTGCCTCGGTGGACCCGCCTTGAGCTCTGGGGCGCGCTCTGGATCCTGGAGCTGAGCCCTCCCGCCCTCGGGCTGGGCCTCACCGGATTCGCCCGCCTGGATCTCGCCGGGAGGACCGCCGCCCTGGGCCGGTGGCAAACGGGACCGGACTGGGCCCGCCCCCTCTTTCTCGGCCTCAAGGAGCTCTGTTTGCTCGGCCGGTACGCCGACGCCTCAGCCTGGAGCGCGATCGGGTACGGCGGACCGCGAGTCGACGACGCGCCCCCGGGCGACCCCGACGCCCCGAGTCCCGCCTACGCGGCGCTCGTCGCTCTGCCAGATGCTGTGCCGGGGCATCTCCCGCCATGATCTACACCCACCGCAATCTGACCCGCGACGCGGATCTCTCCTGCGACGTCTGCATCGTCGGAAGCGGAGCGGGCGGAGCCGCGGCCGCCTACTCGCTCGCCCGCTCCGGGAGCTCCGTCATCGTACTCGAGACCGGGTCATTCCTGACGCCCGCGCAGTTCAATCAGCGCGAGGATTCCATGTACCCTCGCCTCTTCTTCGAGTCGGGCGGCCGCCGTACCGAGGATCGCGCGATCCGAATCCTGCACGGAAAGGGCGTCGGGGGTTCGACCCTCCACAACATCAATCTCTGCAAACGGGTGCCCGACGAGCTGCTCGCCGAGTGGGATCTCCCGGCCCTTCTCTCGGCGGCTTTCCGCGCGAGGCTCGACGAGGTCGAGCGACTTCTGGACGTTTCTCCCATCGAGGAGCGGCAGGTGAACCGCTGCAATCAGCTGATCCGCGCCGGCATGCGGAAGCTCGGCTATCGCGGAGGGCTCCTCCGGCACAACCGCAAGGGCTGCGCCGAGAGCGGGTACTGCGAGCTCGGGTGCGCCTACGACGCCAAGATGAACGCCGCGCGGGTGCTCATCCCCGCCGCGGTCCGGGCCGGGGCACGCGTGCTCGCCGACACCCGCGCGATCCGCGTGAACTGGTCGGGCCGCAGGGCCACCGGAGTCCTGGCGGAATCCCGGCTTCCGGGAACCGAGCTGCGGCTGGCCCGCGTGCGAATTCGGGCGCGCGCGGTGATCTCGGCGGCAGGCGCGATCGAAACCCCGGCGCTGCTGCAGCGCTCGCAGGTTCCGGAAACGGCCGCGCGCATCGGCTCCCGCCTGCGGATTCATCCCGGCGCCGCGGTCGCCGGCCGCTTCGACGAAAAGGTCGAGAGCTGGCTCGGAATCCCGCAGAGCGTCGAATGCACCGAGCTTCTCTCCTTCGAGCGCGGCTCGCGACGGCGCGTCTGGATCGTCGCGGGCGCCGCGCACCCGGCGGGCGCGGCGGCGCTCATGCCCGGCTTCGGGGCCGCGCACGCTGCGCTGATGGCCGACTACCCGCGCCTCGCACCCCTTTCGGCGATGGTTCACGACCTGGGCTCAGGCAGCGTCCGGGCCGACGGCCCCGAGCGGGTCAGGATCAGCTACCAGCTTTCGGAAGACGACCGCGACCAGCTCGCCCTGGGACTGCGCGAATGCGCGCGAATCCTGCTCGCAGCCGGAGCCCGCGACGTGCTGGTCCCGGCCGTCGCCGGGCCGATCGTCGTGCGCACGCCTTCGGAGGCCGACCGGCTTTCCCCGCCGCTCGAGGGGGGTGGAATGGAGGTCGTCTCCGTTCACCCGATGGGTACCGTCTGGATGGGCCGGGATCCGGCGACCTCGTGTCTCGACGAGCGCGGACGCCTTCATCGCTTGGACAACCTCTTCGTCGCCGACGCTTCCGTGTACCCGACCTCCCTGGGCGTTCCGCCCCAGATCACCACCTACGCCGTGGGTCTCCACGTGGGCGCCAGCGTGCTAGAGTGGCTGGCATGACCGGGGTGAAACCTGATTTCATCGTCTTCGGAAAGCCGGTGCTCTCGGAGGACGAGATCGCGGCCGTCTCGGAGACACTCCGCTCGGGCTGGATCGGCACCGGGCCCCGCTCGAGGGAGTTCGAAGCCGCGTTCTCCGCCTACCAGGGCGTCGACCACGGCGCCGCGGTCTCCTCGTGTACGACGGCGCTCAACGTCTGCCTGGAGGCGCTGGGAATCGGAGAGGGGGACGAGGTCATCGTGCCCGCCATGACGTTCGCGGCGAGCGTGAACGCGGTGATCCAGTGCGGCGCCCGCCCGGTGCTCGCCGACGTCGAACCCCGCACCTTCACGCTCGACCCGGCTTCGGCCGAGCGCGCGGTCACGAAGCGCACGCGGGCCATCATGCCCGTGCATTTCGCGGGCGCGCCAGCTGACATCGACGCCCTCACGACCCTGCGGGATCGCCACGGCCTCAAGCTGATCCACGACTGCGCGAACGCGATCGAGACGGAGTGGAGCGGACGACGCCTCGGCCCCCGCGCCGACGCCGCCTGCTTCAGCTTCTACTCGACGAAGAACATCACGACGATCGAAGGCGGTATGGTCTGCAGCCAGGACGCCGGGCTCGTCGAGCGCGTTCGCCTGCTGAGCAACCACGGCATGTCCAAGGACGCCTGGAAACGCTTCTCGCCGAAGGGGTACCAGCATTACGACATCGTCGCGCCCGGCTTCAAATTCAACTTCACCGACGTACAGGCCACGCTCGGCCTGAGGCAGCTCGCGAAGGTCGACTCGTTCGCGAAGCGCAGGACGGCGCTCTGGCGCCGCTACGCCGAGGGGCTATCTTCCCTTTCCCTGACGCTGCCGAACGACGCACTGGCCCCCCACCGCCAC
>CAYJTX010000283.1:0-5251 GCA_964372615.1 uncultured Bacteriovoracaceae bacterium
CCCCGATTGCGAAGGATTGAATGAGCCTGAGGCCGGAAATCTTGTGGCCCCGGAAATCGTGGTCAATCAGGTACAGCCCCACGTTCGTCGCACGCGGGTCCTCAGTGACGAAATCAGTGAAGTCTCCCGGGCCGGAGAAGAAGACGAGCTCGGGACCGCGGCCGCCCACCTTCTCGAACCTCCGCTTCCAAAGTTGGTGAATCGCATCGTCATCGTCGAGAATCACCACCACCGTGGCCGCCGAAAGCTCCAGCTCCGTCGCGACCGCGGGAGACTCGGATCGGCCGCGCGCCGGCTCCGGCTCCGGCTGACCGCCATCGGTCCCAGCTCCCCTCACCTTCGCTCGCTCCGTTTCCAGCTCCGTCAGGATGTCGGTCATTCGAACGATCGCGCTCGTGGCCATGAGCTTCGTCTGCGGGGCCAGGGCCCCTCCGCCTTCAGCCAGCTCTTCCTGAAGCAGCCGAAGCGCCGCCAGGGGTGCCCGCAGGTCGTGAACGACCTGGCCCAGTAGCTGCTCACGATCGTCGCGGCCGGAGGGCGGGCAGGTTGCGGCTTCGCCTTCCCCGATCAATCGCCAGCTCAAGTAGCACTGGATGGCCGCCAGCCCCGCGAGCAGAACGAGCCATGCGACTGCCATTTCTCCTTCCTGCGCCGCACGCATACCGAGAAAGCCGGTGAGACCACAGAGCGCGACCCAGATCCCGTTCCCCCAGGCCCATCGCAAACCTCTAGTCATTGGCACCTCTCAAGATCACCCAGTCGGCCCACGGAAAGCTCCAGTCAATCCACTGATCCGCGGCGACGCCGGCCGCCTCGATCGCCCTTCGAAACGGCTCTCCACAAACCTGACCGTGGCAGCGGCCTCCGCCCGCGTGACTCATCGCCCGGACCGCGTCCGCAGACTCGAGCTTTCCCTGGCGAATTCTCTCGACGACCGACTCCGGCTCCACGCCGACGCAGGGACAGAGCATCCGACCCGAACCTGGCTCTGCCTGATCCTCGAACCGGATCACCATTCCCCGATGCGCGACCGTCTGGCACGCGAGCTTCTTCACGCCGTCGACCCAGAGCTGACAGAGACGGCAGCTCCCGTCCGCGCAGAGCAACGCGTCCCCGGAGCGATTGGAGGCGAGCTCGTACAACGCGACCGAGAGCGGGACCCGATTACGCACAAGCCTCTTCTCGCCGTTGACCGTCACCTGCGCCTGGGCGCCCTCTTCGGGAAAGCCCCCCTCAGGAATCGAGAACTCCGTTTCGTGCTCGCGCGCGGGATGAATGCCACGAGCCTCCCAGACCAGGTGGGTCGGCACCTCAACCTGCACGCACTGCACGGCCCCGGTGACCGTCGCGCCCGTCACCCTTCCCGCCCCGAGAGTCTCGCCCTTTCGATTCACCAAGGTTCCGAGTTCACCCATCGCGAACGGGCGCTTGCCCCTCCACGCGAGCGTGAGCTGCGACATCGAGCGGTCCTCGCGCTCGTGGATGAGAACGGGCGAGCCGCTCGGACACGCTACCAGACAGAGACCGCAGGCCGTGCAATCCGACTCGGAGAGCGCGATCCGATCCGACGCCGGGTCGATCCGAATCGCATCCTCTGGGCAGGCGCGCTCGCAGAGGTCGCAGCCGATCTCCTCGAAACACTCGATCGAAGCCACCGGCCGCGCCCGGTGGGCCTGGGTCGGCACGCCTGAAAAGGCGCGAACGGACGTCCTGTCTGCGGCGGAGATCCACTTTCCCTCATAGGAAGGCGAAAATGGCTCGTCCCAGTGGCGCCTGACCCGGCGCAAGCGCGCGCGCGCGCGCCGCACGATCCGCTCGAGCTCGTCACGCCGGGGCCCGAGTCCCGTGGAGAGGGACTTGGCGAGGCGTCCGGCAAGCCACTTCCCCCGTTCCTCCTCGAGCTGCCACCCTTCGATGTCTTCCTCGCGGGAAATGCCGGCCGAGCGCTCGAGCTCGAAGAGAAACGAACCCGGAGGGTGTTCCCGCACCCGGGGAGAATCCGAAAAGGGCCCCGCCGTCACGACCCAGGAAACCTCGAGAATCCGGGTTCCCTGCGCGTCCTCGAGCCGAAACTCCCAGAGGCCGGGCGACTTGAGCGAGAGTCCGCCGGGCTTGCCCCGCAGGAGCTCTCCCCCGCTCATCTCAAAGCGTCTGAGCTCCACTTCCCAGCCTGCATAGTCCTTGAGGCCCCACTGACCGACCGTCTCCAGGCACGCGACTTCCGGCACGCCAGACGCGAGGAGGTCGGAGCCGAACCGCAGCGCCCGATTGCCAGAACCGAGAATAGCGACCGCCGGGGTCCAGCTGATCGCGCCCGCCTTCCACAAACGGGTCGCCGTCGAAAGCGGAATCAGGCCCTCCGCCCGCCAACCCGGAAACGGGTCGGGCCACTCAGATCGGGCGGATACGCGAACCACCGCCCGGGCCTGCACCCGGTGAATCCGCTTCTGCGAATCCTCCGCCAGGACCCAGCCGCCCGTGCCTGGGACCGGAATCACTCCGCGCACGCGTGTCGCCTCGCCGCCGAACATCCCCACGCTGAGGCCCATCTCCGCGGCGAGCAGGGACAACGAACGGGCGCCGGGCGTGGGCCAGGAGGCGACGCGAGGGCCCGCGGCGATCACGACATCGAAGCGGCCGTCGCGCACGGTGAAGCTCACGCGCCCTCGCTTTTCAGCAGAAGACTCGCGGCTTCGCGCGCGGCCTGGACCACGTCGAAGATCGGGCCGTCGCAGTCGCCCGCCACGACGATCGGCGCCGCGGTGAGCGGACCGGCGGGATTCCACTCGAAGATAGCCCTCGGCTTGAACGAGCGAATGGAAAATCCCTCCCAACCCAGAAAATCCAGGCACAGGACCGACAGAGCCTGAAAGCTTTCCGCGGAGGCCCATTTCATCTCGGCCGCCGTCGCGGCTGCAGCCTGGTCGACCGCGACCGTGGCTCCCGGGCGAAGGACGGATAGCAGCCTCGGCACCCGGTCATCAGGGCTTCCGTCGCATTCGGCCCAAACACAGGTATCGCCCAGGAAACCGACGACGGACGCGTCGAGCGCTTCGCGGGAAACCAAAGACCAGTGCTCCCAGAGCCGAATCGCCCGAGGACGCGGAAGCGCCACGTCGTGCTCTCGCGAGACCGCCTGCACAAGTGCGGTCAGCCGAGGCGTCCAGAAAATGAGGACTCCCGACCGAATCGCGCAGGCCAGCGGCTGACCCCGGGCGTGGTAACGCACCTCTCCCCGGTCGACCTCGACGCCCGCGGCGCCACTCACCACCCGGTCCGACCCCACGCGCTCGCGGAGGTACTCCAGAAGCCCGCGCCGATAGCGATCGACATCGGCGTCGCAGATGCGCGGAACGAGCAGGCCGCGGACCCCGCCCACGCGATCCTCAGTCGCCGCGGACCCGGCTGAAGCTCCCGGAAACTTCCTGACCGCCGAAATCCCCTCGAGGACCTGGGGTTTCAGGCCCGCGTCCGACGCCTCGACGTAAGTTTCCTCGAGGCGCTCCCAAGCCTCGTCGCCCTGGATCGACAGCGACGGTACGTCGATCCAGAGCCTCGCCCTGGCGCGGACATACGGCGCCGACTGAACCCGGAAGCCACTCGCGGTCTGCGGCCAGACCTCAATGGCGCCCGGAAACCCCGGCCGGAGGGTCGCGATCGCGCGTTCGGGATCGCTTCTCACGAGGCGCTGCGGGCTGAGCGCCCCGGAGATCGAAGGCCGGGTGGGATCGAGAGGAAGCTCCGACTCCTCCCCGAAAAAATCCCACTCCGGATTCAGCAGCAGAACGGACTTGCCCTCAGAAACGAGGTGATTCGCGGCAACCAGCGCCGCGAGGCCGGTGCCCACGATCGCGACGTCGCTTTCGAGCTCCATCCCCGTCTTAGGCGCGCGAGCCCTTCGGCTCGTCGGCGCCGCCAGAGGCCTGCGTCCGGCCGCGATCCTGCGCGCCGGCGAACGTGCCCATCACCCGGCGAAGCGCCGTCTGCACCTGCGCGCGCTTGTACTCGCTGTGGGCGCTGCGGCCCTTCTCGTTCTCCTCCGCACTCTTCTGATCCAGCACCTGGACCTCGAACGGATAGAAAAAGCGGACTTCCTTCTGGATATACTTGAGATCCACGCGCTCCACGATCTTCGTCGCCGAATCGTGAAGCTCGTCACTTTTCGCGAGTGCCTTGAGCTCCTTCAGATCGTCGTAGAGAGGGTTGCGCAGCTTGATGAGCTGGCGGCCCGTGAACTGGATGGCTCGGTAAAACTCGCTGGAGTGCGGATTGTCGGTCTCGGCGGCAGCAGGCTGGGCCGCCAGTTCCAGGCGCTTCACGATCTCCGCCTCGTCGATCACGCCCCGATCGATGTCCGCCACGACCCGCTCGACTTCGTCACGATACTTCTCCAGATCCACGAGCGTATTGCGGGAACGGCTCGGCTTGATGTTCGGCGCCATCACGATCATCCGGTCCTTGAGATACTTCACGGCCATCAGGCCATGGAACCGCGTCGGGGTCACGAACCGGATGCCGACCCGGTCGAAGATGTCCTCGGCGACGTTTTCCGGCTTGTGAAGGAGTTTCAGCAGCGTCGAGTCGCGCGATTTCTTGGGTTTCGTCTCAAACGCGACGAGATCCACCCGGCGCGGGTCGTCTGGCCTCTCTCCCAGGAAGAGCTGGCCGTTGGGATCGCGATGCACGTGCTTGTAGAACCGGTCGAAGATCTGCTTCTGGATGTCAGCGAAGTGGGGGGCGCGGATGTCCTGGTCGACGTGAGCAATCGTGTGCATCACCTTGAGGATGCCGCAGGCCCAGTCGCGGAGCATCCCGCCCTGCGGATCTCGGGCCTGGTTCTGCGCGCTGAAGCTCGCGAGCAGCAGGAGCTCGCGCATGTCGATCAGCTCGAGAATCCGGCGCGGGACCTCGAGCTTGAGCCCGTCCGGATTCTCGGGCTGGAGAAAATAGTGGCGGATGAAGTTGATCGACTCGTGGTAGTTGCCGAGCGTCTGCGCCGCTTCGATAGGATTCTCGAGATCGAAGCCGTAGCTTCGGACGAACGCGTCCGCCTCCTCGGGAGTCCGGAACCGGAACCCCCTCATCGCGTCGATCGCTGAACGGCCGCTCACTACGACGTCGAGAACCTCCCACCGAAAGTCGTACTTGCCTCGCAGCTGGTCGGGCGAGATGCGTGCCATCCGGCATGAACTCTAGTCGATGCGTGGGACCGTGAAAAGAGTCTCGACCAGGTTCGCGACGTCGGGTTAGC
>CAYJTX010000284.1:0-5221 GCA_964372615.1 uncultured Bacteriovoracaceae bacterium
TACCGTGGGCGATCGCCTCGCGGGCCTCTTCCGCATGCCCGCGCCCGATTTCGGCGCGATCACCGTGCGAACCGCGAGCGATGCCGACGCCCTCTCCGGGCGAGGCGCGCTCGGCCTCGATCCGTCCGGCTCCAGGCTCGTGCGCGCGCTGGTCGCGGCCAATCAGAGATTCTACCTTCCGTCCAAGCGCGTCGCGTATCTCGGGTCGCCTTCGCCCAATGGCATCGCCGAGGCCGCGGGCTACTGCCTGCTCGCGTCTTCTCCGGCGGCGAGCTTTTACCAGGTCGCTTCTGGAGCCGCTTTCGCATTCCTGGGCAGCCTCATCCTGAATCCCAAGAGGAAGTGCGACCTGCCGCTCGACCACCGGCGACGGCTCTCGGAGCTTGAGCGCGGCGCGCGCGAAGCGTACCCGAGCGAGGGGGCCGCGCGCACGCTCGCGCTCGACTTCGCGAGATGCGAGGCCCGGTATTTCGCGTCGGGCCGCTGGCGCGAGCCGCGGGCGGCGCGCTCAGGCTCGGCGGGTCGCAGCCCGGCGCCCTCCGCTGCCGCCGCCATCTTGGCCGCGCGCTCGGCCGGACGCGCGCTCGGCAGGCGCCTGCACTCGGCCTGCTCCGTGGACCGGGCGACGCCCGAGGGCGTCGCGGAGCTTTGCCGGGGTTCCGCGGGCGGCTCGGCCGAGGCCCGGGACCGCTACCTCGCGCTGCTTGCGCTCGCCGCGCGGGCGCCGGATCATTCGAGGTCCAAGAGCGAGAGGCTGTAGGGGCCCCAGTGGTAGCTGCCGAATCGAGACAGAGGCAGTCCTTTGCCTGAGCCGCGACCTCAGAATCGTGCCGCTCACGAGGCTCACGTAGCCCCTCGCTTTTGGACCTCAGGCGTCGCGCAGAGGCGGGAAGGTCTTGAAATACACTCCAAAAAAAAGGCATAATAATAGAGTATGTTCCATCGCTCCCTGAAGGCCCCTTCGCGGAACAGCTTTTTCCTCTTCGGCGCCCGGGGGACCGGGAAGTCCACCTGGATCCGGGAGTACGTCGTGCGCCCGCGCTCGGCCGGCGAAAGCTGGGTCGTCGACCTTCTTGACGAGACGGAAGTCGACCGCTTCGCGCGCGATCCGCGCCTCCTGCAGGCCCACGCCGCCGCCCTCGGCAAGGGGCTCAGGCGCGTCGTCCTCGACGAGATCCAGAGGGTGCCCTCGCTCCTCAACCACGTTCAGAAGATGATGATCGATCCCGTCACTCGCCATCTCCAGTTCATCATGACCGGTTCGAGCGCCCGCAAGCTCAGGCGCGGAAAGGCCAACCTCCTTGCGGGACGGGCGTGGGTCAAGCATCTCCATCCGCTGACCCGCGCTGAGCTCGCGGAGTCGTTCGACCTCGATCGGGCCCTTTCCTGGGGCAGCCTGCCGGGGGTCTGGACGGCCGCTGGCGATTCCGACCGCGCGGAAACGCTTCGCGCCTATGGCCTCACCTACCTGCGTGAGGAGATCCAGCTGGAGCAGGTGGTGCGAAGGCTGGACCCGTTTCGCAGCTTTCTCGAGGTGGCCGCTCAGTCGAACGGGAAGATCCTCAATCACAGCCGCATCAGCCGCGACGTCGGCGCGGACGTCAAGACGGTCCAGTCGTACTTCCAGATCCTGGAGGACACCTGGATCGGCTTTCATCTGCCCGCCTACCACCGGTCCGTCCGGAAAGCGCAGCGCTCCCACTCGAAGTTCTACTTCTTCGATCCAGGCGTCGCGCGCGCGCTGGCGCGGAGCCTCGGCGCCCCCCTCTCGCAGGGGACGGGGGCCTACGGTGAAGCCTTCGAGCACTGGGTCATCCTCGAGTTTCACCGCGAGAACGACTACAGAGGGAGCGACTTTCGCCTCTCTTACCTCGGAACGCCGGACGGGGCCGAGGTCGACCTCGTGCTGGACCGGCCCGGCAGCTCCCCCTGGTTCGTCGAGATCAAGTCCACGATGCGCGTCGACGCGGTGGAGGTGAGAAAGCTCCGCCGCCTGGCCACCGCTCACGGAAAGGCCAGGGCACTTTACCTCTCTCGCGATCCGATCTCTCAGGTCGTGGACGGCATCGAATGCCACCCCTGGCACGACGGGCTGAAGCGGGTTTTCGCGAGATGAGTGGGGGTCTATCAGCCCGCCAGGTGGCAGGTCCTTCCGAGTCCGCTCCATGACTCATACCGGGAGTCGCATCGTGGAGGTCGGGCAAATCATGGGCGCCTGGTGTTCAGGGGGAACCTCCGGGAGTGGAACTGGAGATGGCGCGTGGAACCTGTCTCGCGGGCGTGCGCGCGGGACAGGACACATCAGAACTATTGACGTGACTATATACATTACTATACAGTAGTTCTGTAGATCGTGCCTGTCCGGTTCTGTCTGTAAGGAGCGTGAGCCGGCAACGGCTCCTGTTTACTTGATGAAGGTGACCGCACTCCAGATCCGTCAATCCCTGGGCAAGATCCTCGAGATGCTGCAGGCCACCGACGAGCCGATCGTCGTCGAGAAAGGTCGTACCCCGGTCGCGGTTCTGATCTCCCTCAAGACCTTCCGGGAGCGCTTCGTCGATTACCGGGAGAAGGAGAAGCGCGACCGGCTCCTCGCGGATGTGCGCGACGCGGCCCAGAAGGCCTCCGAGCCATCCGTGCGCGCGCTGAGGGACCTGCGCTATGGTCCGCGTCGTTGACGCGTCGGTCGGAATCAAATGGTTCGTGCGGGAGCCGGGAAGCGACGTCGCCCTCTCGCTCCTCCGCGAGATCCTGGATCGCCCGGGCGCGTTCGCGGTTCCCGAGCTCTTTTACTACGAGCTGATTCACGTCCACTTCCGCCTCTTTCCGAATCCTTCCGCGGCGCACTCCAGCATCCTCGGCCGGATCCTCACCCTGGGCCTGACTCGTTTCTCAATGACTCCGCAGCTCGCCGAGGAGACCGCCCATTTTCAGAAGCTCGGGCTCTCGGGATACGACGGCGCTTACGCCGCCCTGGCGAAGTCCTTGAAGGGCAGGTGGATCACGGCGGACCGGAAGGCCTACGCCCGCGTCGCTCACCTCGGAGTGGGTGAGCTTCTGGAGTAGGGACCACTTCCAGCGGGGCGGCGACTCGCTCGCGGGCCGCACCGATCCAAGGCGTCCCATTGGATCCGGAGTTGCGCAGCGATACGGACGACGTTGGTGCGTTCGCCCAGACAGCGTCCGGAGTTCAGGTCCACGAGGCCTCAGATGAGCCAGCCAAACGGGATCAGGTAGAGCTCCCTGGATCGGGCGACCGCGTCGCGTCCGCCGTACGCGATCACGCACTTGAAGCCCGGATGCTTCCTCAGAAAAGCCTGCGCCGAGGCGATGACCTTTGGGCGCAGCTCGCCCTCCAGCGTGCCGGTCATGCCGACCTTCACCCCGGCTCCGTCGAAGACCAGCGGGATCTCCACGTCGTGCTTGGTCCGGTACTGGTACACGCGGCCGTTCAGCTCCGGCCGATAGTGCAGCTCCTGCCTGAGGTTGGCGTAAAGGCCGCGCATCACGTCGCTCGGGCCGCGGCGGCCGAGCCACGAGGCGAAGCCCTGGTCCTCGAGGAAGTAGGTCGGCTTCGTCAGATCGCCCGTGCATGGAACGCGACGGATGAGGAAGAGCGCTTCGTAAGCGAAAAGCAGGCGCTTCACCGTGACTGCCGAGATCTGGGACGCCCGGACCGCCTCCTTGAGCTCGAAAGGCAATCCCTGCCGGAGCGCCAGGTGCTCGAGCAGGTCCCGGAGCGACTGGTACGGCAGCGTCGTGCTCTGCCCCGACCGAAGGTCGCGGTTCAGCAGCGTGTCGATCTGGCTCTGCCAACGATCGGCGCGAACGTGCGCGCTTCGAGAGCTCGCGATTGAATATCCAGGAAAAATCGGGCGTCGACTCGTGGTCTGCCGTGAACCTCGCGTCCGTCAGACGGAAGACGGGATAGAAATCCTTCCCGCACGGGAGTTTTGCTCCCGATTATGGGCCGGAGAACTCGGAATCTAGGCGCTCCTCAAGCCCACGCCGACGGTACCGAGTAAGGGCGGCCATAGGACGCGCGAGCCCGGTCGATCGTTTCAGACCCCCCGCTGACCTGACTCAGGGCATCCCGGTCTGCTGGCAGAACGAAATGAAGGGAAGCACGCTCGCATTTCCCGAAGAGAACGCTCTCGCTCCCAGGTGGACCTGGTAGAACCTCGGAATCGCCGTTCTCTCCGAGAAGTACCGGATCGCCGGGCTGAGGCGTTCCTCGCCCGACTTGCATTCCACGGCGAAGAGCGGTTTTCCCTGCTTGAGCACCACGAAATCCACCTCGCGCCCGTCCGTGTCCCTGAGAAACCGGAGCTCCATGGCGTACCCCTCCGTATCCTCGATGAGGTGGCAGTACTTGAGGAGCTGCGACGCCACGAGGTTCTCGAAGCGCGGCCCCGGCTTCTCCACCATGGACCAGTCCCAGAGATAGAGTTTCTTCTCCTTCTTCACGGCGCGCACGCGTGGGCTTCCGAAGGGGGCGATCCGAAAGCAGACATACAGGTTCTCTAGCATCTGAAGCCACCTCTCGGCCGTCTTGTGGTCGACGAGAAGGTCCTCCCGGAGGCTCTTGACTGAAAGAGGGGACCCCACCTTCGCCGGGAGCAGCTCCACCAGATGCTCGAGCAGGCTGATCTCGCGCACGTGCTCGAGGTCGCGGAGATCCTCGCGCACCACGCGCGTGAGGCGATCCCGCTGCCAGATTCTCCACTCCGCTTCGTTTCTGCCAAGAAGCGGCTCCGGAAAGCCGCTGAAGCGAAGCAGCGCCTCCACGTCGGCCGGAGTCGGCCGCTTCGGGCTGAGCTCCCGCAGGCTGAAGGGATGAAGCCTGAAATAGCGGTATCGATTGGCGAGCGAGTCCCCGCCCTTGCGGTAATAGTCCAGACGGGCGGAGCCCGTCACGACCAGCTTCCGAAACGACCTTTCCGTGTCGTAGATGCCCTTGATGAGATTTCGCCAGCGCGCGTACTTGTGGATCTCGTCCAGCACGAGCAGGGGCTCGCCCTCGGGAAGACTCATGGACCTGAGTCTCGACGGGACCCGAGGATCGTCCCAGTTGAAGTAGGCGGGATGCCTCTCCGTCGCGCCTGGGCCGAGCAGGGAGAGAGCATACGTCGTCTTACCGACCTGCCTCGGGCCCCCGATGAACACCATCTTCTTTCGGAGCGCTTCGCGCACCGCCTTCGTGAACGCGGGAGCCCGCGCG
>CAYJTX010000285.1:0-5211 GCA_964372615.1 uncultured Bacteriovoracaceae bacterium
CAAGACGCCTTACTAGATCCTGATACAAGTTACTGGATTTCTTTCGTTTGCTCTTCCGATATAGTCCACCACTTCATCGAAAACGACTGCGTGAACGCACTCGAGCCGGCGCTGTCGGAACGAGTCCTCGATCGGGCCGCGCGCAAGTGGGACAACTGGGTGACGGGCTGGGGCGTCCACTCGGAGCCTCCCGCGGGAGTCATGATGAGGGTCTTCGCGGAGAGCCTCGCCCAGCTGGAGAGCTTCGCGCGAATCGACCGGGAAAAGGCGGTTCTTGAACCTTCAGACGACAAGACGAAGCGTTTCGCCAGACGGAAGCCCGCGACGGAGGCCTGCCCGGCGTTCAGGGATCTGCTGATCGAGTCGCTCGCGAGAGCGGCGGTGCTGACGGCGCATCTCTGGGACGGGGTCCTGCCGAGGGCTGCGGACTTCTCCCGTGCCGATCCGATGCTCTTCGCGGACTTCGACCCGCAGCCCAAGTTCATCGCCCCGAGCTACGAGTCGCCGGGCCTTCCGCGATGAGTCCGCACCCGGCGCCGCTCTGGCTCTGGGTCCATCCGTGCGCGATGGCCTGTGGGCTGCTCCTTGCGCTCGCGCTCCTGGGCCACGCGGCACGGAACTGCGCTCGGGCCGCCACGGACGTCAAGCCGCCGTCCGTGGGCGGTCACATCGCCTGGTGCCTGCTGCTCTCGCTCGGGGCTCTCGCGGCCTGGGAGCTCACGCGCCGCTTCGGTCTCGAGCCCGACGTGGAAACCCAGCTCTCGGGCGCGGCGGCCGACCTCCGCGACCGGCTGCGCCTGCATCGTCAGATGGGAGTCACGACCGCCTTCTTCTCGGCCGCGGCGCTCGGCTTGGCCGTGCTCGTCCGCACCACCGACCACAAGGTCACCCGCACCGCCCATCTTCTCGCGCTCTCGGCCGGAGTTCTGCTCTCCGCCGGCCTTCAGGCCGTGGATGGGGTCGCGGTCCTCTCGGCCCTGACCCGGGTCGTGCCGGCCTTCGTTATTCCTTTTTCTTCTTCACCGTGAACGACTGAAGCAACCAGCGCAGGGTGGGCTTGCCTCCCACGAAGGCGAACTCGGCCCAGGAGCCCTTCGCGAAATCGATGTTCTTGCATCCCAGCGCCTCGGCGCAGGCCGGGAGCCAGTCCCCGTGCGAGCACGCGATGGTCACGGGCGGGCCCTCCTGGCGCCACCAGCCGACGAACTCGCGGGCCCGCTCCTGAAACGCATGGGCCGACTCGCGGTCGCTCTTTTCAGCGAGGAGATTGGACGTCTCGATGTCGGCGTTGGCCCGCCTCGCGAGCGGCACGACCGTCTCAACACAGCGGCGCTTGCCGCTCGAGATCACCACGACCCGCGAACCTCCTCGCGTGACCTCGGCGTGGAACATCCGATCGAAGTGCCGAGCGACCGCCAGCGCCTGGCGCTTCCCCCGCTCGCTCAAGCCGTTATCGGCAGAACGGACGGTCGTATCACGATGAGCGTGACGGATCAGGATGAGTGTCTTCTCGGGCAGCTTGCTTCCCATGCGGCTTCCCCTCCCCTGCACTCTCAGTCTGGCGCCTCTTGGGCTTGTTCTCAAGAGGCGTCCCGACGTAACCGGCGGCCGCAAGCTCCTCGAGCACGAACTGCGAGCGCACGGGCTTCCCCTTGATCAACCTGGCGAGGACGGGCGTCTGAGCCCCCCGGGCTCCGGAAGCCGTTCGCTTTTTCCACGTCCCGAGCGGAGTCAGCTCCCGCCCCTTCACCGTGTCGCTCAGGTAAAGCGGCAGCACGATCTGCTCGAGGTACTGGTAAAGGTGCGGGTCCATCACGGGGAATGCGAGCTCCAGACGCGAGAAGAAGTTTCGCGGCATCCAGTCGGCGCTCGAGAGGTACATGGAGCGCGAGTCCTGGAAATAGTATACGCGGCTGTGCTCGAGGAAGCGGTCCACGATGCTGACGACGCGGATGTTCTCGCTGAGCCCCTTGAGACCCGGGACGAGCGAGCAGGCGCCTCGAACGATCAGGTCGACCTGGACCCCCGCCCTGGAGGCCGCGTACAGCTGATCCACCACTGCGTCGTCGACGAGCGCGTTCACCTTCGCGATGATCCTGGCCTTTCTTCCCTGCTTGGCCGCCTCGGTCTCGGCGTGGATCAGGTTCAGAAGCCTGCGGTGCAGCCTTGCCGGCGCCGAAACGAGCTGCTGGAAAGCATGCGGGACTTCCCCCTTCCAGACGGCGTCGAAGAAGACGCGCGCATCGGCTCCGATCTCGGGATTCGCCGTGAGGATCGCGAGATCCGTGTACTGCCTCGCCGTCGCGGCGTTGTAGTTGCCCGTGGAGAGGTGCGTGTACAGCCTGAGCCCGTCCCCTTCCCTGCGGCTCACGAGCGCGATCTTCGCGTGCATCTTGAGCTTGCCGAAGCCGAACGCGACTTCAACGCCCGCCTTGCGAAGTTCGTCGGCCAGCCGAAGGTTGTTCAGCTCATCAAAGCGCGCCCGAAGCTCGATCACCACGCGAACCTTCTTGCCCCGGGCGGCGGCTCCCTTCAGCTCCTCGATCACGGGCGAGAGGGCGTCCATTCGGTAGACGGTTTGCTCGATCAGAGCGACGTCGGGGTCCGCGCACGCCGCGCGGATCCAGCCGACATAGGCGTCGAACGAGTCATAGGGATGGTGCAGCAGAAGGTCCTCATGCGCGAGTCGCTCGAAGATCTTCGACGTCTCGCGAAACGGCTTCTGGATGCCGGAGTAGAGCGGCGGGTGCCCCAGAGCCGGGTTCTCCGAAGCCTTCGGAAGCGCCTGATTCACCGCGCTCCACAGCCCGTGAAGGCAGAGGGTGCCGGGGGCCGGGATGATCTGCGCGGGTGAGCACTTGAGCGCCGCAAGGCACTGCCCGAGGAAGCTCTCGCTCAGGTCGCCCCAGTACTGGAGGCGCGTCGGCCGGCCCTTGTCGCGTGTTCCGAGGCTCGTACGGACGGCGTCCGGCAAGGATGTCGTATCCTCCTCGAGCAGATCCACCGTAAAGTCCCCGTCTCGGGTCAGGCGCACGAACCCCAGGCCGCGCTCGAGCCGAAACGCGGGCCCCAGATGCGCTCCGAGCAGCTCATCGAGGAAAAAGAGGAAGACCTCGCCTTCGCCGCTCTCCTCCCGTCCCCAGAGCACGGCCGGCAGGCCCCGCGGGATCCGGAAGAGAACCTCGCCTCCCGGTGAGGCCCCCTGAGAAGTACGATGAATGGCCGCGGTCTGTAGGTTCTCGAGCGACGAGAGCTTCGCGTACTGGAACTCCTCGGGCGGCACCAGCCTCGGCAGGATTTCCTGCTCAAAGAGCCGCCGCGAGAGCGCGTAGCCCGGCTCGCCTTCGCGGATCGTCCGGCAGAGGCGAATCCCGGCTTTCTCCAGCTCGGAGCCGAGCTCCTCCAGAGCCTCCGCCTGCTTGCCCGCGAACTTCGCGACCGTCTCGAGGACGGAATCGCGAAGCGCCTTGCTCCGGGCGACCGCTTCCGGACTCAACTTCGCCGCGGCGGCGATCGAACGAGCGAGCGAAGGCACCCGAATCATGAAGAACTCGTCCAGGTTTGACGCGGTGATCGCGAGGAACTTGGCCCTCTCGAGCAGCGGATTGCCGGTCAGCTTCGCCTCGTTCAACACGCGTTCATTGAACTGGAGCCAGCTCAGGTCCCGGTGAATCAGCGGCGTGTTCGGCGCAGTCAGGAGAGACGGCAGTGTGGGCAGAAAGGATACGTCGACCAAGCGCACCTCAAGTACCACACGGCTGGAGCGTAATCTCTGAATAAATTTCATCTGTTAGGCGGCGCACAGGATCCTTTCCAATACTTGACGCGTGGCATCGTAAATCCTATGAAGAACGCCTCATGCGACTGATGATCCTAGTCATTTCGGCTCTTTTCCTTTGGGTGAGCGGAGCGATTCCCCCGGCCCGGGCCGAAACCCGCCTCTCCCCCCTTCACGACCCCGCGGTCGACTTCGCTCTGCGCCTGAAGCTCATCGACGACGCCCGCGAGACCATTCATATCGCAATGTTTCACCAGGGAATCGACGAGCTCGGGGGCAGGCCGTTCATTGAGGCCCTGAGGTCGGCCGCCCGCCGCGGGGTGCGAGTTCGGGTAGTCACCTCCTACCTCGCCAGCTGGCACAGCCATGCTCTCAAGGACCTGCCGCTGCTCCTCAACGACGACTCGCTCGAGACTCGCCCCGAGCTGATCACTTTTGGACGGTTCTTCAGCACGCCGATCGACCACGCCCGCGCGAGCTTCTGGAACACCTTTGACGAGAAGTTCCTCGTCGTGGACGGCCGCGAGGCGGTCTTCGGCGGCCGCGGCCAGGGGGGCGAGTACCTCGAGTGGAAGGACTCGGCGGTCTACCTGCGCGGAGACGCGGTGGACGGCCTGGAACGCCTCTTCGAGGACTGCTGGAGCGACGCCGTTCGCTACTTCGGGAGTACCCGCAAGGATCCCAAGCCCAGAGGCGCGCGCAAGCTGCGAGCGGAGCGGCCCGCGCGACCTGATATCTACTCGAAGAAGCTCACCGAAGCTCTCGCCCTGCGCGAGAATCCGCGATTCACGCCGGCCTCCATCGATGTTCTGCACCACGACCTCATCCACAAGCTCAGCACCCTTCCGGGCGACCCGCTCGAACCGATGCCCGATCCGATCCTCGAGCGCTTTCTCGCGTTGAGTGAGTCCGCTCGGCACATTCGTTTCTACTCCCACATGCCCAGGATGGACGTCCGCATGACCGCGGCGCTCAAGCGCGCGACCGAGCGGGGCGCAACGGTCGAGCTGCTGACGAACTCCCTCGAGAGCCTTCAAGTCCTCGACGCCAACGGTCTGCCCTACCTGGCCAGCCTCCCCAGCCAGAAGCGCATGCTCCGCGACGGCGTCCGGATCCACCAGTGGATCAAGCAGTTCGACAGCGACTTCCTTCATCAAAAGCTCGCGATCCTCGACGACGTCGTGCTGCTCGGGTCGCACAACCTCAACTGGTCGAGCTCTCACTCCACTGACCAGGCGGATCTCGCGATTCGAGATCTCGGGCTCGCCGCCGAGTACGCCGCGATCTTCGACGACGAGTGGGCGCGCCACAGCAGGCCCGTCGAGGTGGACTTTCTCATGCGCCAGCAGGACCAGAATTCCTTTCGGATGGTCTTGGCGGGATGGCTGTCGGGGCTGTTCTAGCTACTCGGTCTCAGTCGGCTCGCTCTCGAG
>CAYJTX010000286.1:0-5176 GCA_964372615.1 uncultured Bacteriovoracaceae bacterium
TGCGTGCCGCGATATCCATCGTGGAGATCTCTACCGTGCTCATGTCAGACGGGATGTCCCTGGATGACGCCTTCACTCAGGCGGCGACCGTTGCTCTCCCCACGCGCATCGAGCTTGAACCAGACGCCGAGTCCACCGCGTCTCCGCAGGATGAAGCGGTCAGCCTCGTCCAAGAGCTGGTGAACGACGTTCTGAGCGAACTTCGAGAAGGAAAAAAAAAGCCCTGAAAATGGAGCCTGGAGCGGTGACGCGTGGGCCCCAACAGGAGCGGCACAGTCCTGGGATCTCCGAGGCGCCGCAGTTCGTACCCCCTGAGACCCTGGGGAGGGCACTCGAGCTGGGAGATGACGAGGCCCCGCTGGATATTGAGTCCCTGGGAGCCTGGGACATTGCGGCCAGGTATCATGAATTCAAGGCTCGCCTTTCCAGGCGAGATCGGGAGAAAGTTTGGAGAAAGATATCGGCGGCTGCAATTCTGGATCGAGCTAAGGCGATTCTAGGATCCGTCGTTCACCCCGTTGTGACCCAGCATGCGCCGGCGGATGGGGTTCCAGGGGAGGCGACGCTCGTCGAATTTGAATTCGAAGAGACGATCGAGCACTCTCCCGACCTCTCGGAGCTCTGGTACAGGTTCGACGTTCGGAGAAAGCAGTCCGTGGTGATCGCCGTGGACACCAGTCTCTCAATGACGGGCGAAAAGCTCGCGTTGACGGCGGTAGCGCTGTCCGTAGTGCTTTTGGAGTTCCCGGACGACCCCATCGGAATAGTCGCGTTCGAAAATGAAGCAGTTGTCCTCAAGCGCCCGGAAGAGAAGATCGGAGTTCTTCAGGTAGTGGAGCGCTTTCTCGACGTACCGGCCCAGGGGTATACGCATCTGGAAGAAGGGTTGCGAGGTGCGCTTCGGTTGGTGAGGGAGAGCGGACGTGCTGTTCGAGGACGAACGTTATCTACCGTTGTGCTGACCGACGGAAAGTATACGGCCGGGAGAGACCCCAGCTACCTCGCTCCTCGTTTCCCTCACCTGGTCGTCCTGAAAATGGGAAAGGAACGAGCGAGCTGGGAGCTTTGCGAGGAGCTGGCCCGCGGCGGGCGAGGCTCGCTGAGAGAGGTTGGAGAGCTGGAGGCGCTTCCGACTGTTATGTATGGAGTGGTTAAGGACCTGTTGAGGGGACGGTCGGCCTAAGCTAAACCTATGGTCTGAGGGGACGTATTTCATGCGTGACGACTATAAGATGACCGGGCCGTTGGGCCGGCTGGAAGTTCAAGTGGAAAAGGACATAATCGAGAAGCTCAGTCTTATGGAAAAACATTCGCGCATTTCCATCGCCGAGCTCGTCAATACGGCCCTGAAGCGCTTCATTTCACATCACAAGGATTATCTACCGCCGGGGTCCGGCTGACGGAGTCGCGCCTGATGGCGCAGGTGGCGGGAGACTTCCACGATCCTCCGGTCTGCCGTCCGAGAAGACGACCGTCACTGCGGCGAGGCGATCGAGAACTTCGTCAGCGATATCCGGGTTTGTTCCTGGGGCCACGCGCAGGATCCAGCGGCGGGGGCCGTCGTTCTTGAGCTGCGCGCTGAATCTCTGCAAGTCCAGGAGCGCATAGGCGGATCCTGAAAGGTTGACTTCGAAGACGCCGATCGCATGGGAGGTACTCGGGCCGCGGTGAAAGAAGAGTTCCACGCGTCCACCGGACCTGAGCTCGGCGACCTGTCCGACGCTGAGCTCGATCCGATCCTCCTCGCGCCGGTTCGGGCGCGAAGGATCTTCTGGGTCACCGGGTATGCCCTGATCGACTACCAGCGTGTCAAAGCTGAAAACATGAATGGGGACATTGATGGGCGAAGATCCATCCGTAGGTGCGCCGGTGCTTCCGGCTCCTTGTACTCCGAACTTAGAGATACTCGGGGCCAGGGGACTGCACCGTCCGAAAACTACCAGTAGAAGAGCCCCGCAAGTGGCGGCTGCCAGCGACCTTTGGACCTTCTTGCGAACGAGTTGACGTGCTTTCATCGAATTCACCCGAGGGAGCCATTGTCCAAGCTCCATGCCAAACGAACGAGCAGGAGGTGCGAATGGGCCCCAGGGCGTAAAGCCACATCGGGGCGCCCGGCGAGAGAGACTGAGAAAGTAGTGTCGATCGAGTGAGCAGTTGATCGGAAAGTGACGTTCTAGGTCGCTTGATCCAGCAGCTCCGCGAGGTCCATCACGCGAACCTTTTCCTGCATCTCCTTGGCTTTCACGCCGTCGGTCATCATGGTCATGCAGAAGGGGCAAGAAGAGGCGATGATACCGGCATTCGTCGCGAGCGCCTGCTCTGTTCTCGCGATATTGACTCGCTTCCCGATTTTTTCCTCCATCCACATGCGACCGCCTCCGGCGCCGCAGCACATGCTCTGGTCGTGATGGCTCTTCATCTCGACGACGCGGGCGGAGGGGATCGAGCGAAGTACATCCCGCGGCTGATCGTAAATGCCATTCCAGCGCCCCAGGTAACAGCTGTCATGAAAGGTCACGGTCTGATCGATGCTCTTGCTTGGTTTGATCCGCCCCCCGGTGACTAGCCGGGCGAGATACTGCGAGTGATGGAAGACCTCGTATCTCCCACCGAAGTCCTTGTACTCGTTTTTAAGAGAATTGAAGCAGTGAGGACATGCCGTCACGATCCGTTGTACTTGATACCGATTCAGCGTCTCGACATTGGCCTTTGCGAGGGTCTGAAAGAGGTACTCATTGCCGATTCGCCTGGCGGGATCACCCGTGCACTTCTCCTCGGTGCCGAGAATCGCGAAGCGAACGCCCGCCTTCTTGAGGAGACTCGAGAACGCGCGTAAAACTTTCTTGTTCCTTTCGTCGTAGGATCCGGCGCAACCGACCCAGAGGAGTACCTCGATCTCAGGGTTTTCGGCCATCGTCGGGATTGCGAGCCCTTCGGACCAGCCCGCACGGTCCGCCGAGCTGAATGCCCACGGGGTGGCGTTCGTCTCCATGTTCTTGAATACAGTCTGGACCTCGGGAGGGAATCGGGACTCCATCATGACAAGATTTCGTCGGATATCGTAGATCTTGTCTGTGTGCTCGATGAAAACTGGGCAGGCGATCTCGCAAGCGCGGCAAGACGTACACGCCCAGATGACGTCTTCGGTGACGCTTGAATCGATGACGTGCGATACTTCGTCGTACTTGCCAGCAAGGATCTTGGCCCGGTTTCGATACATGTTTTCCTTGAGGTCGAGAATGAGCATCTTCGGACTCAAGGGCTTCTGGGTATTGAAGGCCGGACAGAGATCCTGGCAGCGGCCACATTCGGTGCACGAGTAATAGTCGAGCGCGTCTTTCCAGCTCATGTCGGTGACCTTGGCGGCACCGTATTTCTGGACGGACTCATCCTCGAAGTTGATCGGCCGCATTGCCTTTTCGCGAGCGAGGGGACGGGGAAACGTATTCGGACCCGCTGCAGCGATATGAATATGATTCGAGCTCGGGATGTAGACTGCGAAGCAGAGCACAAACAGCATGTGGACCCACTTGAAAAAGATCCAAAGTGCTTCGCTCGCGCGCGGATCAAGGCCGAGGGTTGAGAGAAATCCAGCGACGAGACTCGAGACCGGCAGCGAGGAGGCGAACCAAGGGTCCTGTGAGACGATATGGAAGCCATTCATGAGAATGATCGAAACCATGAGGGATCCGGTCAGAGTCAGGACGATGTTCGCGTCGGTGGATTTTCCCAGGCCGGGCGGTCGAAGCACGTAGCGCCGGTACGCTGCCACTAGTACGGCGGCAAGGACGGCGGCGGTAAACACATCCTGGAGGAAAACCAGGGCGGAGTAGGGAGATTCACCCAGAAATTCGAAATTTGCCGCCGTATGGATCGTCGTAGCGAATTGTTCGAGGGTGCCAGTCGTGATGACGATGAAGCCCCAGAAGATCGTAGCGTGAGCGGCTCCAATCAGCCGCTTGCGAAGGACTGCCTTTTGCCCGAGTACATTCGCGAGAGTTGTGAGGATCCGATCGAAAATACGGTCGACGGGGTTTGCGGCCCCTTGATGCGCGGTCATCACTCGAAACAGCAGGGAGAAGCGGTAACCCGAGTATCCGAACGCCGCGGCGGCAATCGGGACAAAGAGAAACGTCTGCCAGGTCATGGTGCTATCTCCTGCAGAAGCCCGCACTCACGCTTGCGCACGAGCTTCGCGGCTCCAGGTGATTCAGTGCTCCTTGATCTTCTTGAATTCCTGCGTCAGGAGGGGAATCAGCGCGAAGAGATCGGCGGCGACACCGTAGTCAGCGACCTGATAGATAGGCGCTTCGGGGTCCGTATTGATGGCGACGATGCACTTCGAAGTGCGCATGCCCGCGAGGTGCTGGATTGCGCCGCTGATTCCGCAGGCTATGTAGAGTGTCGGGGAAACGACTTTGCCGGTCTGCCCGACCTGATCCCGGTGAGGCCGGTAGCCGGCGTCAACTGCGGCGCGGGAAGCACCGACTCCAGCGCCCAGGACGTCGGCAAGTTCTTCCAGGATCCTGAAATTCTCAGAGTTCTTCAACGCCCGACCGCCCGAAACGACGATCGACGCTTCCGTGACGTCCGGTCGTGCGGACGATCCCTTCACGATCTCAAGGACCTTCGACTTCGTCGCACCGAGGTCCGCCGTTACGGTAACAACGGCGGTGGAGCGGGAGTCGTCCGACTTCGGGGCACCCAGAGCGTTGGCGCGGATCGTCGCGATCTGAGGACCCGGTCCGAGAAACTCTACTTCTACTGTCGCCTTTCCGGCGTAGACGGGCCGACGCACCTTGATCTTGGCCCCTTCGAACGCGAGTTGGGTGCAGTCGCTGGCGAGCCCCACCCCGAGACGGGCCGCCACTCGGGGCATGAAGTCCCTTCCGGTCGGAGTATGGCTCGCGAGCACGATGTCGGCACCGTTCGCCTTGATGATGTCGACGACCACCTTCGCGTACGCCTCCGAAGAGTAGAGCCTCAGGGCCGGGCTCTCAGCCAGGAACACCTTGCTCGCCCCGAAGGATCCCAGCTCCTTCGCCAGTCCAGCGATGCCCTCTCCCAGGAGGATTGCGCTGGTCTCGTTGCCCGCGGCGGCCGACGCCCCGAGAAGCTCGAAGGTCGATTTCTTGAGTAGATCGGAAGAGCGTCGTGAGGGAAAGAGTGTGTTATA
>CAYJTX010000287.1:0-5142 GCA_964372615.1 uncultured Bacteriovoracaceae bacterium
TGAGAAGTATGCAGGGCGCCTTCCACCCCGAGGCTCGCCATCTGCGCAAGAGGTCAACGCCCGAGTCCTTTCCCAGCATCCAGTCGAGGATCACGAGCGCGGGCCGCGCCGCGAGCTCGCGGTGGGCGTCTGCCGCCGTAGCTACGGCGCGCACCTCGAAGCCCTCCTGTGCCAGATAGGCGCGAAGCGGTTCCCGCACGGACGCTTCGTCTTCGACGATCAGGATCATGCGCCCTCCTGGGTGACTGGACCCAGCGACAGGACAAACGTCGTCGGATCAGGCCGGAAAACAAGATCCCCGCCCATGGCCCGCGCGGCAGTACGGACGATTCCTAAACCCAGCCCCAGCCCGGGCTTCCGGTCGACCGCCGCCGTGGCATTCGGTCCCGGTCCGGCGTCCTCCACCGCGATCGACAGACCGCCGCTGCCTTTCTCCACACGCACGAGTACCGGGGGTTCTCCGTGGAGGAGGGCGTTCTCGACGAGATTCCGGACGCAGAGGGCGGTCCAGTAGGGATCGATTCGGGCGGGACCGTCTGCGCACGCGAGGTTGAAGCGGCCCTCGTGCTCGCCGAGCGCGCCCTCGAGGAACTCACGCAGCGACGGCACTGTTACGGGATTCAGCTGGAACTCCTTCGCGGAGAGATAGCCCCGGCTCGCCTCGACGAGGCGTCCGAGCTTCACGACCTGCTCGCTGGCGTGGAGAAAGCCCTCCTGCGCCGAGGGCGGAAGGCGGTCGAAGTCCTTCCGAAGCGCCTCGAGGGAAAGCTGCAGCGCCGTGACCGGAGTTCGGAACTCGTGGGCCAGCATTCGCAGGAGGAAGGTCTTGCGTTCCCTCTCCTCGCGGCCGGCCTGGAGGCGCTTGAGGGCGAGCCAGCTCGCGCCGAGCGCGAGCCCGAGGGAGGCGGCAAAGAAGACGGCCGCGAGCCAGCGAACCCCGGGCCCCACCGCGGTCAGATCCGTGTTCCAGCAGGCATTGCCCTCCCGCAGGGCGCAGTCGAGCCGGGCGCTCTCATCAGCGACCAGTCCGCGCTTTCCAAGGAAGCGATCCCAGGCGACGCGATCGTAGGCCTCATACTCGAGCGACGCGGCCCCGTCCCGCCCCTTCGACTTTCCGATGAGAATCCGGCTGCCCGCGAGCACCAGCGGCTCCTCGGCCAGGATCGCGCGCAGGGTGGAGCGGCTCATGGCCGCCAGCTCGGAGTCGGCGGCGACGAGGCCGAGCGCCGCGAGCTCGAGCACGTGCGCGCGGGCGCGATGGCTCTCGAGCCACTCCCGCGAGAAGGTGCCCGTTTCGAACGCGAGCCTGACGTAACTGCGCCCGGACGGGTGCATCCACGGCGCACGATCGAAGAATCCAGGGGCGAGGCGGCCTCCACAGACGAAGGAATGCCACGCCCAGGCCTTGGAAAGCGCGCCTCCCCGATCGGCCCGCCGCGTGCGGCAATCCTGCGCGTACTGGTGCAGGGCATCGACCTCCTCGCGAGGGTACTCATGAAATCGGGGGAGAGTTCGCGACGGATCGACGAGCTCGGCCTCAGTCCGCCCGGCCAGGAGCGCCGAGGCGCCCACGCCGGCTCGAGGGCCGTGCGCCCGACGAAAATCGGCCGTCACGCGCCCCGCGCGCGCGGCGAGATCGCCCTCTTCGAAGGCAGCCGAGCGCCAGTAGACGAGCGCCGAGGCACCCGCCAGGGCAAGCGACACTAGTAGGACCGAGAGCGTGAGTCGCATCATTCCAGAAACTACTCCCCTCGGGCCGGCGGGTTGTCAAAACCTTGTAAAGAGTGGGGCCTGTCCCGAATCGGGACAAATCAGAGCGCTTCGCAGCATGAATTTGTCCATTTCCGGGACATCCCGCTAAATCCGCCCAAACAGCAGGCTCGCGTTCGTTCCGCCGAAGCCAAAGCTGTTCGAAAGCGCGTAGTCGAGCCTCTTCTCCACCGCGCGATTCGCGCAGAAGTCGATGCCGAGCTCCGCGCAGGCCGGGTCGAGGTTGTCGAGGTTGATCGTGGGCGGAATCTTTCCGTGGTGGATCGCGAGCACCGAGAAGAATGCCTCGAGCGCGCCTGCCGCTCCCAGGAGGTGCCCGGTCATCGACTTCGTGGAGCTCACGTGCAGGTGCTTGGGCGCGTTCGGGAACACCCGCGCGATCGCCCGGGCCTCTTCGGCGTCTCCGGCGGGGGTGGAAGTCCCGTGCGCGTTCACGTAGCCCACCCGGCCCGGCTCCACGCCCGCGTCCTTGAGCGCCGAGGCCATCGCGCGCCTGCCGCCTTCGCCCTCCGGCGCCGGCGAGGTCATGTGGTAGGCGTCTCCCGACAGGCCGTAGCCGACGAGCTCGCCGTAGATCCGCGCGCCCCGCCTGCGAGCGAACTCGTACTCCTCGACGACGAGCGAGACCGCCCCTTCGCCCATCACGAAGCCGTCCCGGCCCTGGTCAAACGGCCGGGAGGCCTTCTCCGGCGCGTCGTTTCGGGTGGAAAGCGCCCGCATGGCGGCGAATCCGGCGATTCCGAGCTTGCAGATGACGGCTTCGGCCCCGCCCGTCACCATGACGTCTGCGTCGCCGCGCCGGATGAGCCAGAGGGCCTCTCCCAGGCTGTGGGCGCTCGAGGAGCAGGCGGTGACATTGCAGAGGTTCGGCCCCTGCAGGTTCAGGAGAATGCTCAGCTGCCCGGCGGCCATGTTGGGGATGGACTGGGGAATGAAGAACGGAGTGACGCGGCGGTATCCTTTGGCGAGAAACTCGTCGTGCACCGCTTCGATCTCGGGAAGGCCACCCATGCCGACGCCGATGTTCACTCCCATCCGGTCAGGCGCGGTCTTTTCCCGTGAGGCATCCAGACCCGAATCGCCATAGGCCTCGAGGCCCGCTGCGAGCCCGAGATTGGCGAAGCGCCCGACGCGCCGGGCTTCCTTCGCGTTCGCCGCCTGGGTGACGGTCACGCCGGGGGCCGGGTGGTAAGGACCTGCCGCGCGGGTGACGTCAAATCCCTTCACTTCTGCCGCGAAGGTCACGGGGCAGTCCTTCGTGTCGAAAAGCGAGATCGGGCCGACTCCGGAGCGGCCTTCAAGGGCTGACTTCCAGGTCGCTTCGGCCGAGAGCCCCAGCGGAGTCACGGCTCCCAAACCCGTGATTACGACTCGTCGCTTAGCTGACATGTCGGGGGGCGTCCGCGGATGCGGATCGCTCAGTGAGTCGACTTTGAGGCGATGTACTTGATCACGTCGCCGACGGTCTTCATCTTCTCGGCGTCTTCATCGGGGATATCGAGGTCGAACTCCTCTTCCATCGTCATCACAAGCTCGACGATGTCGAGGCTGTCGGCCCCCAGATCATCAATGAACGACGCAGTGAGCGCGACCTTTTCCGGTTCCACCGCCAGCTGGTCGCAGATGATCGTTCGAACTCTTTCTTCTACGGATGTGGACATTCGAAAGGTCTCCTCAGATGTACATCCCGCCGTTGACTCCGATCACCTGTCCGGTGACGTATCGGCTCTCCGGCGACGCAAGAAAGGCGGCTAGATGCGCCACGTCGTCCGTCGAACCGAAAAACCCGAGTGGGACGCTGCGGAGAATCGCCTCTTTCTGGGCTTCAGTCAAGGCCCCAGTCATCTCGGTGTCGATGTATCCCGGTGAAATCACATTGGCCCGGATGTTTCGGCTGGCCAGCTCCCGGGCGACGCTTTTCGTGAAGCCGATGAGGCCGGCCTTAGCCGCCGCGTACGCGGACTGGCCTGCGTTCCCCATCTCGCCGACCACGGAAGCGATCTGGATGATGCTCCCCAGCTTTGCCCGCATCATTCCTCGGGTGGCGGCTCGAGTGCAGTAGATCGCGCCCTTGAGGTCGATGGAGAGGGTTTTCTCGAGATCCTCGTCCTTCAGGCGCAGCAGGAGCCCATCAATCGTGACGCCTGCGTTGTTGACGAGGACCGTGACTGCTCCGTGCGCCTCCGTGATTCGACTGAATGCGTTGTCGACTGCCTCGCTCTTAGAGACGTCAACGGCGCAGAGCTCTGCGCTACCGCCTGCGGCTTGGAGCTCTGCTAGAAGCTGTTTCGCGCGGGCTTCGCTCGTCGAATAGTTGAGTATGACGTGGTGCCCGGCCGCCGCGAGGCGCCGCGCGATCGCGGCGCCGATGCCCCGCGACGCGCCAGTGACGAGAGCGATTTTCTTCATAGGTGCCGACCTTTCTCAGGCCTTCGTGAGCCAGTCGCCCAGCGCCTTCACGCCCGCCGGGTCGTTCACGCCCGTCAACGCGAAGGCCTTTCCAGCGCCTCGGGCGATCCGCTTGCCCAGACCCTGAAGGATCGCGCCGGGTCCGAACTCGACGGCAGACCCGAACCCGCCCTCGAGCAGGGCGAGCACGGACTGCTTCCAGAGTACCGGATGATCGACCTGCTCGACGAGCAGCTCGAGCACGACTCCGGGCTCGAGCGTGATTCTCGCGGTGCGGTTCGGCACGTAAGGGCAGGCGAGGGGTCGCGGCCTATCCGCGGCCGGCGTGGCGGCGAAAATCTCCGCCATTCGATCCCGCGCCGGTGCCATGAGCCGGCAGTGGAAGGGCGCGCTTACCGTGAGCGGAACGAGCCTGCCGCCCGCGAAGGCGGCATCGGACGTCGATAGGTTCACCGCCTCGTCCACGGCGTCCGAGGAGCCGGCGATCACCACTTGTCCTGGGGAATTGAAGTTGGCCGGCTGGACCACCGGCTCGACCACCCAATCCGCATTCGAGCCAGGGGCCCGCTTCTTGGAAGCCGACTCGGTTGCCGCCCGGCATAGATTTTCCACTACGGAGTCTTCCAGCCCCAGGACGGCCGCCATCTTGCCTTGGCCCGCCGGAACCGCCCGTTGCATGGCAGCGCCGCGCTCTCGAACCCACCTCGCCGCCGTGGCGAGGCCGAGGGAGCCCGCCGCGACAAGCGCGGCGTATTCGCCCAGCGAATGCCCGGCGACCGCGTCCGGCGCAAAGCCATGCTCCGCCTGGGCCACGCGAAAAACGGCGATCGAGGCCGTCAGGAGGCAGGGCTGGGTGTTCTCCGTAGCAGTCAGGTCGCTCTCGGGCCCCTCGAAACAGAGCTTGCGCAGATCCAAGATCGGAAGAGCGTCGTTAGGGAAAGAGTGTGTTATATGGCGTGTAGA
>CAYJTX010000288.1:0-4431 GCA_964372615.1 uncultured Bacteriovoracaceae bacterium
GAGCCCTTGAAACCCTGATTGCGCGAATGGACAAGTTCCCCGAGCTCGGCCTTCGTGTCTGCGGAGTCGCCGTGAGCCCGGGCTCGGGCGCCAAGACCGTGGCCGGAAAACCTGTCGTAGGAGCCTTCGACCGCGTGGGGGACCTCGCGCGAAAGCTCAGGCCCGACCAGATTCTGATCGCGCTTCCGAGGGCCCAATATGGAGAGCTCGACGCGATTCTGGCCCAGCTGAAGGACGAGACGGTCGACCTTCAGCTCGTTCCAGACGTGCATGAGTACGTGACGCTGGGCTGCCAGGTGGAGGACTTCGACGGCTTGCCGATCGTCGCCTTGAACGACTCTCCTCTCGATGGCTGGGGAGCGATCGCGAAGCGCGCGACGGACCTCGTGCTGTCGGGCCTGGCGCTCGTCGTCCTCTTTCCCCTGCTGCTCCTGATCGGGTTGCTCGTGAAGGCGTGTTCCCGCGGCCCCGTCTTCTACACTCAGGAGCGAATGGGCCTCGATAGGCGCACGTTTCGCATGTTCAAATTCAGGTCGATGGCCGCAGACGCCGAAGCGCGATCGGGCGCGGTCTGGGCGAAGCCAGGCGACGATCGCCGCACGGCGCTCGGAACCGTGCTCAGGGCGACCAGCCTCGATGAGCTGCCCCAGCTCTGGAACGTGCTCTGGGGGGATATGTCGCTGGTGGGTCCGAGGCCCGAGCGGCCGGTGTTCGTCGAGCGATTCCGGAGCCAGGTGCCCCATTACATGCTTCGGCACAAGGTCAAGGCCGGGCTCACGGGCTGGGCACAGGTCAACGGCTGGAGAGGGGATACTTCGATCGATCGTCGGATCGAATGCGACCTCTATTACATCCGCAACTGGTCTTACCTGCTGGACTGGAAAATCCTTTTCATGACTCTCTGGCGCCTGAACCGCAATGCGTACTGAGTCTCGTATTCTCACGGGCTCGTGGCTGCGACACCTCCGGCCGCGGCTCATCGACGCCTTCGTCCTGCGGGAGGTCATCGGACCCTTCCTGGGTGGGGTGGCCTTCTTCTCGTTCGTTTTCCTCATGTTCCAGGTGCTCCGGCTCGCCGATTTCTTCATCATCCACGGGGTGGGGGGCGTCATTTTGCTGAAGATGGTGGGGCTCCTGATGCTCTCCTTCCTTCCAATGGCGATTCCCGTGGCGTTGCTCATCGGGGTTCTCGTCGGCTTCGGACGCCTCTCGGCGGACGGAGAGCTTGTCGCGCTGAAGGCGAACGGTATCAGCATCTTCCGGTTGACGCTGCCCGCGCTCGGCTTTTCATTCGTCATCATGGCGCTTACCCTGGCGCTCAACCTCGAGTGGGTTCCCTGGGGCGACCGGCTCTTCAAGACCACGCTGATTCGGGTGAGCAATACCAAGGTGGTGGGGTCCATCAGGGAGGGGACCTTCACGAGCGGTTTTTTCGACCTGCTGATCTTCGCCGACAAGGTGGACGTCGAAACCAATCGGCTGCATCGAGTTTTCGTCTATGACGAACGGGAAAAGAAGAACCCCCTCACCGTAGTGGCGAGGGAGGGCGAGGTGGTGAGCGTAAAGCAGTCCTCTGAGCTCGCCGCGGCGGCCATGTTGAAGCTTTACGACGGCAACATCCATCGCAACGACATCGCGGCCGGGACCTACCAGAAGATCGATTTCGGAGAGTACCGGCTCTTCCTGAAGGTGCCTGAGGGGGCTGACACGGCTACCGTCAAGCCCCGAATGATCCCACACCGGGAGCTTCGGAATATCGTCCGCCTGCATCCAGAGAACCGGGAGCTCGCGACCGAGTTCTGGAGGCGCTACGCGGTGGCGCTCGCGCCTTCGATCTTCGTCTTTCTCGGGATCGGGCTCGGTACCTTCCGGACGCGCGCGGTGCGGGCCGGGGCCGCGCTCATCTCACTCGCGGTCATAGTCGTGTACTGGTCCGTCCAGGCCGTCTCTGCTGTTGCCGCGCAGAAGGGTCTTCTTCACCCCGCGGTCGCGGCACAGATGCCGAACTTGTTGACCGCTGGATTGGCCGCCTGGAGCTATCGGACAGCTCTCTGGTGATTCCAACTCTCTGGGATCGCTGTCTGGGAGCGAGTCAGGACGGGTCATCAGATTTGAAATCCCTAAGATCCCGCTCTGGATGTGACAATTTGCTGACATCGATGAGTTCAAATGTCCCGAAAACCGCTCTGCACAGGCTCTTGGGGATAACTTTTTATAGGGAAGCTAAAATAGCCCGGTATAAGGAAAAATATTATGCGATTACAAGTACTTAATGTATGTGGATAACCCGGCACTTACCTGTTGATAACTAGGCCTTAGTTCGTAGGCGCTGGTGACTCAGTGCGTGGAGCTGGTGGCGGCGTCCTTGGAAGCGGGCGCTCATTCGGGAAGGGTTCCTCAATTTTTTCAGCGGCTTCCGCAGGGAAAAAGAGGGTGGGGGTCCCCTGTCTTGTTACGAGGCCCGGATCGCTGCTTGCGACGCGCGTAGGTCCGCCGTTGATACGAAGTGAAATGGCCTTTGAGTTGGAAACCTGAAACCGCACGGCCGTGTGGGCTCGAAGAACGAGAATTCGGTCCCGTCGCAGGATGAACTTGGTCATGGGTTTCTCATCCACCTGATAGCGAACCCAGACGTCCTCGAGTGCGCGGAAGATGATCTTGTAACGGATCTCGGAAGGCTTCAGATCGAGGCCCGAATTCAGCGGATCTGGTCTTAGGGAAGGCGCGACCGACGGTAGGGGCGACGGGATTGGCGGACTCGGTGGAGAGGCAGATGGCGATGGTGCCGGCGATGGTGACGGCACTGGTGCCGGCGATGGTGACGGCAGCGGAGGCGGTATCGCTCGAATCGACGTGGGCGGTGGTGGAGTCGAGCCGGGAGGCTCGCGTGAAGCAAGCGATGGACGAGGAGAGGGCTGATCTGATCGCAGTTTCTCGGCCGCGGTCGGACTCTTGTGCTTGAGGGCTGGCTTCAGCACGACGATCATGCCCCCCCCCAGCGCTACGAAGCTTGCAAGAAGAACCCAAAGGAAAGTGCGGCTCTGGTCGCCTTCCCTCTTTTCGAAGGCGTATCCGCTGTGGCCCCCATCCCGATTGGGCCGGTCGACGGAACGGCGATCAATGAATTCCCCGAAGCGCGTGAGCACCTCGGAAGGCTCGAGGCCGATGAACCGGGTATAGGAAGAGACGAATCCTCTCACGAAGGGTTTCGCGGGAAGCTCGGAGTACTGGTCCGCCTCGAGGGCGTGGAGCAGCCGCACGCCGATCTTCGTCGCGGACACGACCTGCTCGATGGTCACGCCACGTCGCTCTCGTTC
The DNA here is from genome assembly GCA_964372615.1 of uncultured Bacteriovoracaceae bacterium. Taxonomy (GTDB): domain Bacteria; phylum Bdellovibrionota; class UBA1018; order UBA1018; family UBA1018; genus CAYJTX01. The sequence continues at coordinate 3,318 of CAYJTX010000288.1, forward strand.
CTGCCTGAGAAAATCGCCTAGGCTCGCCTTGGGGTCTTGAGCCATTCCGCCGCCGCCCTCAAGGCAGGTTTCTCAGGCGATCCATCGCCTGATCGGCGACCTTCGAGTTTGGAAAGAATTTCTGGATCTCAAGGTACTTTCTCCGGGCTGCATCGGTGCGTCCGTCCTTCTCGAGCGCCAGGGCGAGCGCGATGTGGGCGTCGGAGAAGCTCGCGCACATGCCCCGGGTAGCCAGGCCGTAGTCGCGGATCGAGGATCGCACGTCACCCTTTCGGGTGTGCAGATGCCCCCGGTAGAAGTGAGCGATGCACGCGTTTTCCGCGGAGTCGATGACCGCGCGGTCGAAGTGATCTCGCGCCTTCGTGTACTTGCCCTGGCGGTAGTAGAGAATTCCGAGATTCGTGTGAGCCTTGAATGAAGAGCGAAAGAGGGGCTCCGCGGCCGCTTGTATGAGGTAGGTTTCGGCCTCTTCAGTCCCCCCGACTTCCATCAGGAACTTGCCGAGAGTGTTCCAGGCCTCGGGATAGCGTTTCGAGAGCTCAACCGCACGACGGGTATGGATGATGGCCGCCGTGATGTCCTTTTTCGCGTACATCGCGAGCCCCCGGGCCAGGTGGAGCCGCGGCATGTTCGGTGCGAGCTTTTCCGCTTCCAGGAGGACGTGGAGCGCACCGGTCGGATCGCCTTCATTGATCGCGCCCTCCGCCGAGTCGACGATCATGGCGGCCCGCTGCTCCGACGTCAGATTCTTGAAGGGGTTGTCCTTGGGCGGAGTGCTGCACGCCGACCAGAAAAACATCGTCGGAAAAACCAGCGCGATCATGTGGCTAGAGCGGCTCATTGTCCCCCTCGTCGAGCCGAAGGCTCGCTTAAGTCGACCCGAAGGCTCGCATATAAAGTAGAAGGGCCCGATATTCCTGTCAAAGGCTTACCGAATCGCCCGCCTCCAGCTGAGCAGCGGTTTCGACATGCGGGGTCTGCGGGAAGAAGTCAAAAATGGCAATTCGGCGGAGTCGCCACCCTCTTGCGCGCCACTCTCGAAGATCCGCTGACCAGCGGTCCGGATCGCAGCCAATGGCGAGGAGAGCGGTCGCTTTCAGGGAGCGAAGTGCCA
>CAYJTX010000288.1:4441-5135 GCA_964372615.1 uncultured Bacteriovoracaceae bacterium
TGCCACATCCATTTCTCCGATCGAAGTGCCGGCGCCTCCCCGGGGAGGATCGATGATTGCAGCGAGCGGCACCTGGGCGGGCTCGGCTCGAGTGCTTCCCCGGGACTTCGCTTTCAGCCAGGCCATCACGTCTGACCTATGGAAGTGGAAGTTCGACGGAACGGGTCCGGAGTTTAGCCGCTCGGTTACATGCGCGCCTCCCGGCGCGACGTCCACGCAGTCAATTCGCGTCGACAGGGGCGCCAGGGGCAGAGACAGGTTTCCGGCTCCTCCGTAGAGGTCGATGATCCACTTTCCCGAGCCGATTGCATCGCGAACCCAACTCCGAAGGCATTCGTTCTGGTTGTCGTTGACCTGGCGGAATCCTCGGGCGGCGTGCGGGGAGTCCCAGTGGGTTCGGACGGATCCATCGCTCAAAACCTCGATCTCCACCTTGTACTCGCGGCCTAGCGCGCCTCCTTCCGCGGTGATCCGGTCCAGACTTTCGTTGATCTCCGAGCGCGCAATGTCGCAGCGCTGAATGGGAACAACTTCATGGCTCCGAGCCCCGAGAAACCCGATGCCCGCAGGCGAGCCGCGGAGCTGGACTCGATTCCGGTAGTTCCAGGGTGCGTCCGCGGGGAAATCCGCCCATTCCAGCTGTCCGGCAGAGCGCAGCTCAATCCCGGCCCGCGAAAGGGCTTGTTTCACTCCC
>CAYJTX010000289.1:0-5074 GCA_964372615.1 uncultured Bacteriovoracaceae bacterium
AGAACTGAAGCTCATAGCCCGCTTCGCTCCAGGGAACGGTGAAACCGCTGGCATCCCGCTCGAGCGTCAGGGCTCCGGCGGCGCAGTCGCCGGGGGCGAGCTCGATCCAGAAGGAGTCCTGTCCGAATCTTCTCCCCGGGTTCGCCTCGGGGCGATACCAGAGGCCCGCGTCGCGGCCGTTCACGCGAACGCGCGCGGCCTGGCCGCCCTGGGCGGCATCGTAGGTGCGGAGGATGAGGAGCCCGTCGGCCAGGAAGGGGCAGGGGACTATCGACCGCCGCGCGCCCCAGAGGTCTTTCGCGCGAAAGCGCCGGGGGGGCGCGGAACGTTCGGCGTCGGCAGGTGACTCGATTTCAGAGCCTTCGCGACTCTGGATCCGCTCCGTGCCAAGCAGCTTCGGAGCGTCGAACTCGTACGCGAGCGCGAGGGTCGAGTACCGAACGGGCGCGTAAGAACCGATTTCGCCCGCTTCCATCCCGAAGCGCATGGGCCCGCGGCTTACGATGGGGTCGCTCACGTGGTGGCGGTAAAGGGAATGTTCGAAGAGCGCGCGCGACCAGCCGTCCTCGGGGTCGGTCACGACGAAGCGCGGCTGGCCCGACAGAGGATTCGCATGGGTGCCCAGGAAGTACCAGCCGCCGTTGTAGTAGTCCTCGGTCCCGGTTCCGTGCAGCTGCGGCTGCTCGAGCCCGTCGACTCGAACCATCTCGTCGCCCTCGAGGTAGAGCCGGTTCGCCCGCATCCCTTCCTTGATCTCGTGAATGATCGAAACGAGCTGCGCGGGGGCCGAAGACTCGTAAAAGGGGAGGGTGGTCTCCGTGCCGGGCGCCTGCTGGTCGCGATACTGCGCGACCAGTCGCACGCCGGGCCGGGCCGTCGCGAGCTCGACGCCGAACTTCACCTCGAGCGGGTCCGAACCGTCAGCGACGCTGAGCCAGAGAGTTTCTCCATCGGCGAGCGGGATCGGCAGTCGGGTCGCGAGGCGGAGCGTCGCCTCGTCGCGGAAGTGGAGCGCGTTTCGGAACGTGCCCCAGGCGCCTGCGCCCGCGAGGCCGAAGAAGAAGGAGGCGGGCACGGGCGGCTGCGAGCCGATGCGCACGGAAAGCCGCGCGAGATCCTCCGGGCGCTGAAGCTTCAGCACCCATTGCGCGACGGTCAGGGGCCCGCCCGCGACGAGCGCCCGATCGGCTTCGCGGAGGCGCACCGTATGTGTCGGTACAGGCAGCCGCGTTTCCCACGACTCCGAGAGAAAGCCAGAAAGCTGCTCGGCCGTGGGCCCCGCGCTCGAGCCAGGGCCCTCGCGGTAGCTGACCTGGAAGTAGTGCGTGTCTCCTTTGAAGCGGATCCGACACTCGCTCGAGTACGCGAAGGGGACGTAAGAGAGGAACGCGCCCGAGGCTTCGCGAAAGCCCATCACGAGGGGCGAACGCCAGGGACCGCGCCCCTCGAAATAGTCGATCGGGCTGCCGCGGTAGACGGTTTGGCCGTCGATCTCGATCCAGAGCTCCTCGTAGCGGGGCGGCTTGTGAAACTCCGGATGAGTCGTCATCCAGATGCGAAGCACCTGGCCCTCGCCCTTGCCGTGGAAGAGCGTCTGGTAGCCGTCTTTGGGCGCGATCGGCCGGCCGTTTCCGTCGCCATTATGGCCCCAGGGATCGTGGCTCGTCACAGATCGGGTGAGCCAGCCCGGGTGAAAGCGCATCAAATTCTCCAGGACGGCGGGAACCTGACCTGCCCACGCGGTACTCCCCTGAAGGACCCCCGCCACCACCCCCACCCACAGTTTGGTCATGGGGAACTTCTAGCCTGATTCCTTGACGTTCCGTCAAGCAAGAGGTGGCACTGGGGGTTCAAGACCCTGCCTGGCTTGACGGTTCGTCAAGGATGGACCGGCGCTCATCAGTGAGGCCGGCACATAACGCACCGCAACCCTTCTCTTCTTCCCGAATTCCAAGTATGTAGGCGGATACCTTTCGGGGGGATCTCTCGGTGATGATTCGTGTTGTTTTGAAGGGGCGCGCGCGGCGCCTCGGTTTGATTTCATTTCTCCTCGCTTCGTCCTTGGGCCTCGCCGGCTGCCCCGATGACAATGCCACCGAGCTGACGATCTTCTTTACCAACGACATCCACCTGCACCTCCACCCGCCGAAGGGCGATCCGTTCGGCCTGGGTGGAATGGCGCGGCTCTCGTCGCTCCTTAAGGAAAGACGGGCGCAGCGGCCCCTTTCCATCACTCTCGACGCCGGGGACTACGGGGAGAGCACCTGGCACTACAACATCGACACGGGCGCGAATATTCTGCGCATTTTCGACGTGATGAACTACGACGCGGTCTGCGTGGGCAACCACGACTACCTCTGTCGACCGGACCGAATGATCGAGACCGCGAAGGAGGCCGCGGTCAAGTTCCCGATCCTGGCCGCCAACGTGGATCTTTCGGCTTACCCCAAGGCCGAGGAGTGGCGGCGTTACCATCCGGAGTCGGTCGTCCTTGAGCGCGGCGGCCTCAAGATCGGGATCATCGGGCTCACGACCGTCGACTATGTCTTCCAGTTCTGGCTCGCGCCGATTCTGGCGACCGAGCCGGTCGCGAAGGCGCAGGAGCTAGCGAAAAAACTCCGACCCGAGGTCGACGTGCTCCTGATCCTCTCCCATAACTTCTTCGACACGAACGTGCAGATCGCGCGAGCGGTGGCGGGGGTCGACGCCGTCATCAGCGGCCACTTGCACCGCAAGATCGGAAAGGCCGTGCTCGTTCAGAACGCCGGCCGGCAGGTGCCCGTCGTCGAGGCGGGCGAGTGGGCGACGTTTCTGGGCGAGCTGCGGCTGAAGGTGAAGAAGCGCAAGAAGTACGTCGCCTTCTCAGGCTACGACCTCCATCCCGTGCTTCCGACCCTGGCCGAGGACGTCGAGATTCGCGACCGGGTAGCGGTCGAGGACGCGAAGCTCGATCAGCTCTACGGGGGCGACGTGAATGAAGTCGTGGCTCATTCGGAGGTTTCGGTCGAGCACGACGATTCCCACCACGCCAATACCGCGGACCTCGTGACGAAGGCTTACCGCGACATCACGGGGGCCGACGTGGCCATGGAGGTTCTGGCCCTCACTCGCGTCGGGCTTCGCGCGGGGCCCGTCACCGTGAAGGACATTCACGACGTCATGCCGCATATCCTGGACTTCGGCACCGGTAAGGAATGGACGATCAAGCTCTGGAGCGCGCGCGGCGCCGACCTGGCCCTGACCACGAACGTCGTCAACTTCTCCAACGCGCTCCCCTTCGAGAACTCCGGCTTCATCGCCTTCGATAACCTCGAGTTCACCTGGACCCCGAAGCACGAGGGTAACCCGGTACCGAAGATCGAGACGCTCACCGTGGGGGGGCAGCCGCTCGAGCTGAACAGGCGGTACACGGTCGCCGTGGACGACGGGCTCTGGCTTGCGATTCAGCAGGCGAACGAGAAGTTCCACCTGGGCATGGACCTCTCGCAGGTTCAGGAAACCGGCATCGAGGGCTGGCGCGCGATGCTGGCTTACGCGGACAAGGTGGGTACCTTCACGGAGGCCTCGCTTCGGACGGGGAGCCGTACCTGGACGACGATCGCCGATCCGGCGATCCATCATTATGCACTCCAGAAAACTGACGCGGGCATCCGCGTTCGCGTCGACAACGAGGGTCTGGAGACGAGCCACGGAGTGCGCTTGGCCTGCTCAGGGGGCCTCGTCGACGACCTCGTGGCTTACGAGACGACCGAGCAGGTCTGGACTCCGATCGCGGAGGTCGCCGTGCCCGACCTCGAGCCGGCGTCCTCGACCTGGGTCGAGATCCCCTGGCAGCCGGTGGCGGGCTTCTGGCCCGTGCAGTGCCGCCTGATCGCCGGCGTGGACGGGTATCCGGGCAACAGCGCGGCGTCGGTGGTGCTCCGGAAATGAACGTCACCGCAGCGCGCGTGGCGCGTGAGCGGATCGTCTCCTGGATCGAGCGTACGCCTCTCATTCGCTCCCGCGTGCTTTCCGAGGCTCTTGGCGCGGACGTCAGGCTCAAGCTCGAGTCGCAGCAGCCCACCGGCGCTTTCAAGGTGCGCTGCGCTTTCAACGGCATCCTCTGTCACCTCGACGAAGCGCGGGCGAAGGGCGTGCTTACCACTTCGTCGGGGAACTACGCGCAGGCGGTCGCCTACGCCGCCAGCCGCCTCGGCGTGAAGGCGGCGATCGTCATGACCGACGACACGGCGCCGGTGAAAATCGAAAAGACGCGTGCCTGGGGCGCCGAGGTCGTCTTCTGCGGCACGACCTTCGAGAGCCGCTTCGAGAGGCTCGAGCAGCTTCGGGCCGAACGGGGAGGGGTGGTGCTGCACGGCTTCGACTCCGAGGAGACGATCGCTGGCAACGGCACTCTTGCACTCGAGCTACTGGAGGACCTCCCCGGCGAATTCACCGTCGTAACGCCCGCGAGCGGCGGCGGCCTCATCGCCGGAATCGCGAGCGTCTTGAAGGAGGCGCGGCCGGACTGCGCGGTCTACGGCGCCCAGCCCGAGGCGGGCGGCGCGCTCGCCCGCTCGTTTGCGAAGGGGGAGCGGGTGAACGTGGGCAAGTTCATGACCGTCGCCGACGCGCTCGTGGCTTCGATGCCCGGGGAGAGGGCATTCGAGGTCGTGAAGCGTACTGTCGACGGATTCGCGCTCGTGAGCGAGGGCGCGCTCCTGGAAGCCGCGCGTTGGCTGCTGCTCGAGCAGAAGCTGCTCGCCGAGCCGGGCGGGGCAGCGGGCGTGGCGGCCCTGCGGACCGGCAAGCTCAAGCCGCGCCACCGCACGGTCGTCTGCGTGATCAGCGGCGGGAACGCGGATCCGCGCGCTCTCTTTACTTGATCCGCACCGGGATCATGGAGCGGACGATCTCGAGCGCCGCGTTCAGGCCGTAGTGGTCCGAGACGTCTTTCCCGGCCGGCGTTTTCCACCGGACGACGTTCACCCGATTCGCGCGGATCGAGTCGAAGCTCCTCTGATACCTCACGTTCGTGGGCGTGAAAGGATCGCCGAACGTGTCCCAGTGCTCGTTGAGCGAGACGATGTCGTAG
>CAYJTX010000290.1:0-5050 GCA_964372615.1 uncultured Bacteriovoracaceae bacterium
TCTGGCCCTGGGCCTCTGGAGCCGGCGCCGCTGAGTCAGCGGCGGATATCTCCTAGAACCCATGGTCGAAATCCCTGCCCGCGAGAAGGTTTCTCCGCGTTTCTACATCAACATAGTCGCGGGCGTGGCACTAGCGGTCGCGCTTTTCCCGGATCTTGCCGATCGAGGCCACGGACCGGCTTTGGGAGTTGAGTCGCCAGAGCTGCTCGAACCGGCCCTGATAGGAGGCGACGGCATTGGGCTCCGGCATGACCGCGCAGTTCTCGGAGTTCACCTTCGAAGCCGGCTCGGTCCAGTTGAAGCTGCCGTTGATGGCGACCTTCGAATCCACGACGACGAACTTATTGTGCTCGATCTTGTGCTTGGAGTGGACCCGGAGCGGCACGCCCGCGTCGACGAGGTCAATGACCTTGGAGCTCGGACCCGCCGCCTGGGTGCGGTCGGTGAGGACCCGGACGCGAACTCCCCGGGCTTTGGCGGCTTTCAACGCCGCGACGATCCTCCCGTTGTTGATGCTGTAGACCGCTGCCACGACTTCGGTCGTCGCCCCCTTGAGCGCCGCGACGATCTGATTTTCGCAGTCCGCGCCGGGCGTGAAGAAGATCTCCACTCCCCAGCCGCCGCGAGGAATGAGCAGGAGCGCCAGTATCCCAGCTTTCCGAGCCCACCGAGTCATGTAGGCGTTTCGGCATTTTCGGCGACCTACTGAATCCGGTGCCTGAATACGGTGCTTCGCGTCAGAGAGGTGTCCGAGATTAGGAAACCACCACCGCCCGCGCGCGGGCCTCCGCCCAGGCCTGCTCAGCCGCAGCGAACGGCCCGGTACAAGTTCCCCGGTGGCAGATCTGCCAGGCGTCACCGACTCCGCGCGACTGAAAGACGTGCGGATGAACGGAAGAGTCCTGCGCGCCGCTGGGTGAGGCGGGCGAAACCGTCGCCGGCATCCGAGCCACGGCCACTACGCCTTTGGCGGCGAGAAGCGCCGACGAGAGAAGCTCGCCGAACCCCAGCGGGGAGCCCCCAGCCACGCTCGAAAGCACCGCAAGCCTGTTTCGCGCCTCGCTGCCCCAGTCGTGACCCGGCAGGCCGCACGCCTCGGCGACGAGCAGGCACTGGAGCGCGACCGAGGAACCGGCTGGAGTCGCCTGATCCTGCGCGCCGCGCGGCCGGTGGACCAGTGCCTCGTGGTCGTCGCTCGTGAAATGGAAAGCGCCGGCGGAGCCGGGGCCGAATCGGTCGACAATCGTCTTGAGCCAGGCCGCCGCATCCGCGAGAACCTGCTCGATCCGCCCCGGTTCGCCCGAAAATCGCGCGACATCGAAAGCCGCTCTCGCCATGAACGCGTAGTCATCGAGCGTGCCATTGAAGCGGGCCGCACCGCTCCGCACCGTCCCCGCGAGCCGGCCCTCGCCGGTCCGGGCTCCTTTCCGGACAGCATCGTAGGCGAGGAGCGCCGCCTCTCGCGCCCGCGACGCCGACTCCGAGTCCCCGCCCCTGTCGAGCGCGTGCGATGCCCAGAGCAGGCCGCTCACCACGAGCCCGTTCCATGACACTAGAACCTTGTCGTCCAGTCCCGGAGCGATCCGTCCCTTGCGCACCGCGAAGAGCTTCGCGCGCGCGGTCTCGACCCGGATCCACGCCTCGCTCTCCTCGCATCCCAGGATCCTCTTCACCTCGTCCCACCCGCGCGAGACCGCGAGGACCGTGCCGCCACCCTCGAAATTACCGGCTTCAGATACCCCGTACCGTGCCGCGAACGCCAGAGCGTCGGCCGCCTCCAGCACCTCGCCGAGCTCGGCTGGGGTCCAGACGAAGAACTTGCCCTCCTCGCCCTCCGAGTCAGCGTCCTGAGCGGCGAAAAACATCCCCTGGGGCGAGCGCATCTCGCGCAGGAGATAGTCGATCGTCTCGCGAAGCACCTTGCCGTAGCTCGGCATGCGAGTCGGATCCTCCAGCAGCGCCTCCGCGTAGAGCCCCAGCAGAAGCGCGTTGTCGTAGAGCATCTTCTCGAAGTGCGGCACGGCCCAGCGGTCATCCACCGAGTAGCGGTGAAACCCTCCACCCAGGTGGTCGTAGATCCCGCCGTCGGCCATCTTGTCGAGCGTGAGGATGACCGCCTCGCGCGCCCGCGGCACTCCCAGCAGCTCGCCCGCCCGCTGAAGGAACGTGAGCGCCGTGGGCATCGGGAACTTCGGCGCGCCGAGGAAGCCCCCCTCGCTCCAGTCGATCGCCTCGACCGCTCGCGCGGCCGCTCGACCGAGCGCGGCCTCGCCGAGCGCCCCCGTCGAGGGAGCCCCAGCCTCCCGCGCGTCGGCCCCCCGGATCACGTCCATGATCCTGCCCGCGTTCTCGAGCACCGAGGCGCGGTCGCCCGCGTAGGCATCCCTCAGACCCTCCAGCAGCCTCGGGAAACCCGGCCTCCCCCAGCGATCCTCAGGAGGGAAATAGGTACCTCCGAAGAACGGCCTGAGATCCGGCGTCAGGAACACCGTCAGCGGCCAGCCCCCGCCGCCCGTGAAGAGCTGCGCGACGGTCTGGTAGATGCGGTCGAGGTCCGGCCGTTCCTCGCGATCCACCTTGATGTTCACGAATGACTCATTCATGAGGCGCGCGGTTTCCTCGCGCTCGAAGCTCTCGTGGGCCATGACATGGCACCAGTGGCAGGCGGAGTAGCCGACGCTGAGAAGAATGGGCCGATCCTCGCGCCTGGCGCGCTCGAGCGCCTCGGGGCCCCAGGGGTACCAGTGCACCGGATTCCTCGCGTGCTGGCGCAGGTAGGGGCTGGTCTCCTTCGCGAGTCGATTCATGAAGCCTCTCTGCCCCAGCTCAACGCGAGGAGCTTGAGACGCTTTACCCGATCCCGGAACCCTGCGGCCACTTCGAAATTCATCGCCTTCGCAGCCTCGCGCATGTCCGCCTCGAGCTTCGCGATCGCCTTCGGAAGCTCCTCCACCGTCGTGAAGTGCTCCCCCGCCGCCTCGCGGATGCCCGCGACGAGGTCGGCCTCATCCACCCGGTCCAGCTCGGACATCGCTCGCGCCCCGCCGGGCGACGCCGCCTCCGCGGCCTTCCACGCCGTACCCCCGTGGCCCGAGCCCGCGCCCGTGCGAAGCACGCGTTTGGCCAGCTCGGACTTGTCGACGAACCCTCCCTCCGATCCATCCCCGGCGGTGATCGGCGCGTGGATCGCCTTGCTGATGGACTGCGGGATGATCCCGTGCCGACGGTTGTACTCCGTCTGAATTCCGCGCCGGCGCTCGGTCTCGTCGATCGCGCGGCGCATGCTCTCGGTGATCTTGTCGGCGTAGAGGATCACGTGCCCGTCGACGTGCCGGGCGGCACGCCCGATCGTCTGGATCAGGGAGCGGGCGCTTCGCAGAAACCCCTCCTTGTCGGCGTCGAGGATCGCGACGAGCGAGACCTCGGGAAGGTCCAGCCCCTCTCGAAGGAGATTGATGCCGACCAGCACGTCGAAGGTCCCGAGCCGGAGGTCCCTCAGGATCTCGACCCGCTCGAGGGTCTCGATGTCCGAGTGCAGGTACTTCACCTTCACGCCCTTCTCCGCGTAGAAGCGCGCCAGGTCCTCGGCGAGCTTCTTCGTAAGCGTCGTGACGAGCACGCGGTCGCCCTTTTCCACCCGCCTGCGGATTTCCCCGAGCAGGTCGTCGACCTGACTCCCGGCGGGGCGCACCTCGACGCCGGGGTCGACAAGGCCCGTGGGCCGGATCACCTGCTCCACGATCTCGCCACCGCTCTTCTGCAGCTCGTACTCGGCCGGCGTCGCCGAGACGAAGATCGCCTGATGCACCCTCCCCTCCCACTCCTCGAAGTTCAACGGCCGGTTGTCGAGCGCCGACGGGAGGCGAAAGCCGTGCTCCACGAGCGTCATCTTCCGCGCGCGGTCGCCGCGGTACATCCCCCCGAGCTGGGGCACCGACACGTGGCTCTCGTCGACGACCAGAAGCCAGTCCTTCGGAAAGTACTCGAGCAGCGTCGGCGGCGCCGCGCCGGGAGCCCGGCCCGTCAGGTGCCGCGAGTAGTTCTCGACGCCCTGGCAGTAGCCGAGCTCGTCCATCATCTCGAGGTCGAAGAGCGTGCGCTGCGAGAGCCGCTGCTCCTCGACGAGCTTGCCCAGGCCCTTCAGCTCCTGAAGCCTCTCGCGCAGCTCCACGCGAATCGTCTCGATGGCGCGCCTGCGCGTCTCCGGGGTCGTGACGTAATGGCTGCCCGGGAAGATCGTCACCCGCTGGAGCTTGCCGACGCGGATCCCCCGCAGCGGATCCACCAGCGAGAGCCCCTCGATCTCGTCGCCGAAGAACTCGATTCGTACGGCGCGCTCTTCCTCGTAAGCCGGAAATACTTCCACCAGGTCGCCCCGCACGCGGAATGTGCCTCGATGAAAGTCCACGTCGTTCCGCTTGTACTGGATGTCGACGAGCTTGCGCAGCACGTCCTGGCGCTTGATCGACTGACCGACCTCGAGACAGAGCAGGAGCCCCTCGTAGGCCTCGGGCGAGCCCAGGCCGTAGATGCACGAAACCGACGACACGATCAGCACGTCGTTGCGTTCGAGCAGAGAGCGCGTCGCCGAGTGGCGGAGCTTGTCGATCTCGTCGTTGATCTGGGCGTCTTTCTCGATGTAGGTGTCCGTCGACGGGATGTACGCCTCGGGCTGGTAGTAGTCGTAGTACGAGATGAAGTACTCGACGGCGTTGTTCGGAAAGAACGACTTGAGCTCGCCGTAGAGCTGGGCCGCGAGCGTCTTGTTGTGCGAGAGCACGAGCGTGGGCCGCCCCCAGCTCCCGATGACATTGGCGACCGTCATCGTCTTCCCCGAGCCGGTGACGCCGAGCAGCGTCTGGAACCGGTCGCCGCGCTCGAGCCCCGCGCTCAGCTCGACGATCGCCTTCGGCTGGTCGCCGGCGGGAACGAACGGCGCACGGAGGTCGAACGCGGCGCGGGGCATGCCCAAGTATAGACTATCGGGTTTTCTTCGGGTCGAGTGCGGCCGGCCGGGCCGCGCCACCGCTGCCGGTCAGGGCGGCACCAG
>CAYJTX010000291.1:0-5042 GCA_964372615.1 uncultured Bacteriovoracaceae bacterium
AGAGCGCCGCCGCCGCCAGCATGGCGGCGGTGCGGTCACCAGGGAAGCGCCGCCTCGTGCTCACCATGGCGAGCGCGGCGGCCGTGGTGGCGGGGCCGCAGCCGGGGACGCGGCCATCGGGCGCACCTCCGGAGGGATGGTTTGTATGTGCGCGACCGCCCAGGAGCGGCGACCGCGGGCGGCCCGCTTGCGCACGGGCCGTGCCTGGAACGGGTGGCCATGCAGAATGCACGCGCCGTTCCACATCGGCGGGCGCGGCCTGGCCGCCTGGCCGTTCCTGCCGCGCGGCGCACCCGGCTTGCGCGCACGGGATTGGCGGCCCCGGCCGGGCCCCGGGGCGAGGACCGTGCCGGACGCGGAAGTCAGGCGGGTTCTCGGCGTAATGGCGTAAAGCCCGGTTTGCTCGAGATGAACGCTGAGAACGGTTCGCTTCCTGGCGGACCGAACCGTTCGCCGGGAAGTCTGCCACGAGGCCTCGTACTCGAACGCCTCCCTTTCTCCCCAGCTGACGAAGCGGCCGTAGGGGATCCCTCGCACTTCGTGGAAGTACTTGCGGGTCGCGAGGTCGAACCATTCGACGTCTCCGACGTGGGCGAGGCGGACTCTGCCTAGATCCCTTTTCGCGGTCAGGGTAACGACCTCCGAGTCGGGATCGTGTCGGGCGATCAGGAACGAGCTGTCGAGATCCGCCAGGGCCGAGAGCGCGATCGCGCGCCCGTTGTGCTCGAAACTCACCTCAAGCGGTATCGATCCCAGCTGAGAGGCGCTCATCGACAGACTCTCCGTTCCGAGCGAGCGGACGCCGGAGTACTTCGTTTCCTCGACGCCCCAGCTCGAGTATTCACAAAGAGCGCCGCTGAACAGGCATCCCGTCCACGCGTTATCGAGGCGGGTTGCGAACGTCTGGTCTTCGTAGCTCATGTCTTCGACATCGAGATAGTCGATGTCGCTGAACACCTGTTCAAGCCCGGCTTCTCGCATTTCCTTCCGCGCCAGGAGCCTGGACCTCGTCTCGTACAAGAGCTCTTGCCGCTTGATCGCGCGCGCGACGAGCGAGACGCTCTGTCCCTCCGAAAGGGCCAGCGGGAGCGTCCTCGGACCCTCGTCTGAGTAGAGGTCAACCGAAGAGCGGCCAGGGGAGTCGAACGCGCCGGAGAGATGGGCCGCAGCGGAGTAGACGACGTCCCGGCGAGCACCCATGTTGAGCAGTCTCGCGCGGCTGCTGACCGTGCTCTCGACGGCGGCGAGCGCGACGTTGACCTTGACGAGCTTTCGACCAGCGTCGTTGCTCGGTGCGTTTTCGCTCGGAGCAGCCGGGTCGGAGTCGGCGGGGTCGGCCGAGATGTCGGGGACCTTGAGCAGCTGATCGACGATTTGGCGCGCAAGGTCGTCGAAGGGAGAAGGCTCGCCCTGCTCATGGTAAATCTCGAGATCCATCTGGCTCAGGCTCGTCGCCACCGCCGCCTCAAGCTCAACGTCGGTGACCTGCACCCGCCCCGAGAGCGCCGCTCGAAGCTTGACTTGCAGGTCCCTCCGGTTGAACCGCACTTCCGTGTAGCCGTTGCTCGAGCGTGCCGAGAAGACCATGTCGATCTTGACTCCCAGGCCTACCCGCCCGCCGATCTTCTCGAGCAAGAGCCCGACCTGATCGCTGGGAACGCGAAACTCGACCACGTGGTCCGTCCCGAGGTAGCTGAGCACCTCCGTGTTTCTGCCGCCGATGGTGGCTTTGCCTTCGATCCCGTCGATCGAAACCTCCATGTACTTGATCGGGAGCGACCCGAACTGGGCGATCCGCTCGGTGGGGGTGGACAGGTTTTCGTTGAGGTTGCGCCTCACGGCTCCGAGATCGCATCCATGGAGGATCAGATCGGTCGTGCCTTCGCGCAGCTTGTAGGCCTCGTCGGTGAAGGGGAAATACAGCCCGAACCGCACGAGCGACTCGCCAGCTGTTTGGGTCGTTATGATTTCGAAGAGCGTCTCGAGCCGGCGATTCATCGACACGAATACCCGCGGCGCCAGCCAGGCGCTGCCTGCGAGGCGACCCGTTCCCTTCAAGATGGTGCGGCTGCACTGGTCTTCAACCGATATCGGCATGACCTGGAACTCGACGCCGTCAGACCCGTCGGCTGGCCCGCAGATGGCGGAGGCAATACCCAGAACGATGACAGAGATGGTGCTTCGGCTGCTCACGGTTTTCTCCTGATCACTGCCGTTAACGGACTCCCGTGCCGTTTTCGACGCATTCACCGAGTGAGTCATCACCGAATGACTAATTAACGCTATGTGTCATACCTCACGTCGACCTCAAAAGTAAGACAAATGTCGAACGAATCTGTATGGTAAATAAATGAACATGTTTCAGTGAGTTACTGATGGAACCGGATCGCTCCCATCTTCGGAATGCACCTCCCTTCATCGAGTAGTTTACTCGAAAGTAATCTAAATTCAGCGTTTCACTGTCAGGTGCGTAAGGCATTCTGCCCTGGACAGTGTCCGTTTCGTAGCCGCGCCCCCGATTGCGAATGTCCAGGGATTCTCGGCCAGAAACGGTGGCCCGGGGATTGCTCCTCATCGGCTCAAGAGAGTAGGCGTTCAAAGCGGGTTACGCCTCCTCCCGGGTGCGCCCGAGCAGCCTCCTGGGGCTCTGGGACAGGATTATCCGAACCCGCGTGAGCCCCTCTCAGCCCGCGAAGCGGGCGGCGGAGCTAAAACAAACAGGTAGTTGTGGATCGGGTGGCGGGTTTAGGGCGAGACTTCGCCCGCGCGGTCACCGGATTGGGCCGGAAACGGACGAAGTGACGAGTCAGAAATCAAAGGCGAGCGTCGGAGGCGACCGCGCCGGGCCCCACTCGGGGAGTGCGCTCGGGAGCTTCAGGTGCTCCAGTATCTTCGTGACGACCTCTCGCTTAATGACGGACGCGATGAAAGAGACCTTTCCGCCGCACTCGGGGCACGTCGTGAGGTCGATCTGAAAGACGCGCTTCAAAAGCTCGGCCCAGGTCATCCGCCGTCGATGGGACGCCCGCGGGGCCTTTCCCCCGGTGATCGGCGACGCGGCCGAAACGATTTCGCTCCTCCACGAATGATGCGGCGCCAAGACGCCGTGGTACCTCGTCAGGTGAATCCTAGGCTGGGGGATCAGGACGACGAGTTTTTTCGATGAACTCGAGAGGAGAGAACCGTACCGCAAACGTCCCGTCGCTCCATCGAGACTTGAGGGAGTAGCCAATATCCCCATTTTCCATCGACATGGGACGGCTCTCCGCTACCGCCGGTCTCGCAACGTACCGGCCCAACCGCTCGAGCTTCTCGGGCTTCCCCGCCTCGATCGCGACCTGGGCATGGAGTGAGAAGCCTCCCAAATCAGCGCAGAGTGGGCCCGTGAACTCGGGCCTTTCGCCCGCCGCGGCAAAGCCCCCTCGGGAATCCACGTCCCGTCCAAAAGCTACTGAAGCCGGAGTGCGACGCTCGCCACGAGCGCATCATGCATGAGGGTATTCAGGTCGAGTCGGCGCGCCTAGGGGATCTCGATCGGGTGTTCGGGGGCCACCAGGCCAAGCCCGACGCGACTCAATCGGAGAATCTGCTGGCCTCCGGTCTTTACCGAGAAGAAGTACCGCTGCAACTGCTCCATCAGCAGAAACTGCTGCTCGTAGCACCGTCTCAGTAGTTCACTATCTCTCTCCTGAATCATCATGCTTGGATCACCTCCCACCCCTGCCCCTGTTCAAATCTGTCTTCCCTTTCACCTTCTCCTCCCGACCTCCGTTCCTGACCCCACACACACAACATCGTTGGGGGCGTGGGGTCAGGAACGGAGGTCGGCCCGGTCGCAGCACAAGTGATTGCAGCTTCAAAGAAAACAGGGGCGGGGGTGGGCGCCCCGCCAGGCGACACCGGTCGCCCCCCTTGTCGCCCCCCGTGCGTAGCGTAATCCGACCGCGAACTCATCCTCCGCTCGCCTCGGGGGTATGGCAACGTTTCGAGCAAAACTGTATCGTAGTGGCCTGCCGCGTTATGATTTTTTTGCGCCCTGTCAGCCTGCTTTTTTCGCCGCGTGAGGGCTGATTTCACGAGTCCCAGAAACGACCGTTTTTGAAACACCGGCACGGCGGGCGACCACGACGACGGCGTGATGGGGGCGGCGTGGGCGATCGAGCGGTTGAACCAGGCGCCCTCCGGGGAGCGCTTGGCCTCCTTGAGCGACCGACACGTTCCCCACACGGGCGAGACGAGCGGTGGGTCGGGCCGGAGCTCGACGCTGAAAAGCTCTCGCGCGACCGCGGCGATCTGAGCCGGTCCTGGCTGAAAAGTTCTCGATGCGCCGGTTTTCCGGGTTCAGCCAAGTCCGCGAGGTTCGCATATCCGGTGCTGGGCCTCGTTCCTCGGCCAGCGTGGGGCCTTGCCGCTGCGGGTGGACCCTTGAAAACCCGCTTTGAAACGACTACGCTCGTGAGAGTGGTGCAGCGCGGGCAAGCGGTGAGCGCGGCGGCGGGCGGACGTCGTGGCATGCGCCGTCTACGGCACCCCTCGGCGCCGTGGGCTCTTTGGGTCCGGGAATCGCTTCTTGGCCACTCACGTTCTAGCCCCGCTGCGCACGATTGTAACCAAACCCCGCGCCAAAACCAACTACCGGTTCAAGGTGATCGGGAGCCGCCAAACTGAAGACCTCGATCTCGATCACCGACGCGATGGCTGGGCCTCGCGGGCCCGGCGAAGCCGAACACCGGCAGCGAGGAACCACTGAACTTCCTGAGTCAAGGCCGAGGGGTAGAGGACGGGGAGGAGGTACCGCTCGACGAAGCCGGTCTCATACTGCGCGAGGCCGGCGCGAGCCCGAAGCCAGTTCTCGAACGACGACAGCATTGCGCCAGCGAGCGTTGGGCGCGAGTACCCCGTGGAAGCGCGCGAGGTGGATGCGCGGCTGCGGAACGAGTGCGGCAAACTTTTCCATGAACTCCATCGACGAAAAGAGAAGCGCCTGCGTGCCGTCTGACCACTCGCGTTTGACCCGATAGGCGATCTGTCCGTCGTTACAC